>DASRZD010000266.1:0-8553 GCA_035686805.1 Armatimonadota bacterium | reverse complement strand
TCTGGGGTGCAGGCTGGGTTGCCGGCGAGCACATCAGGGCCTACTGCAATAATCCGCACTGCGAAGTAGTGGCCATCGGGAGCCGGAAGGAATCGAGCGCCCGCGCCAAGATGGAGACAGCCGGCATCCAGTGCTCGATCTGCACCGACTACGACGAATTGCTCAAAAACCCTCGTGTTGATGTCATCTCGATCTGCACGCCGAACGACCTCCATGCTATGGAGACCATAAAGGCGGCAAGAGCCGGGAAGCACATCCTCATTGAGAAGCCGGTCGCCTTGAACCCGAACGATCTCCATAAGATGCGTGATGTCGTCCGCAAGGCAGGCGTGAAGACGGTTGTCAGCTTTGTCCTGCGCTGGAATCCGCTCTTCGAATGCATCAAGGGCCTGCAGGCGGCCGACGTGCTGGGCGACATATTCATGGCAGAGGTGGACTACTGGCATCCGCTGGGGCGATGGTATATGGGGTTCGATTGGGTGACGACAAAGAAGTCGGGCGGGAGCATGCTTCTCTCGGCGGGCTGCCATGCGGTGGATGCGATCCGGTATTTCGTCGGCTCGGAGGTTGCGGAAGTCACAGCTTACTCGAACAATACCGGCCCATGCCAGTACGACGCCAATATCGTCGCCGCCCTCAAGTTCGAGAACGGGACGATCGGCAAGGTCTCCGCGAGCTGGGATATTCAGTCGCCGTATGTGTTCAATGTCGAACTGCTGGGGACAAAAGGCACGCTCCGTAACAACCAGCTTTTCGCCAGGCAGCTAATGCCCGGCCAGAAGGCCTTCACCGAGATTCCGACCATTCTGCCGGACAGCGGGGACGTGACCCATCATCCGTTCCAGGGCGAAATTGACCATTTGGTGGACTGCATCCTGACCGGCAAGGAGTCATTCGTGAATCTGGAGGATGCGGTCAAGACCCACGAGGTCTGCTTCGCAGCGGATATCTCGGCGGAGGAAGGGCATTCTGTCAAGCTGCCGCTCATCGAATAGATCAAAGGAGATTAGACAATGCGCAAAGTCAAATGGGGCGTGATTGGCGCTGGGGGAATTGCCGACCGAAGGACGATACCTGAGGGCATCATTCCGGCTTCCAACTCCGAGCTGGTCGCCGTCATGGATGCGGATCAGGCACGGGGCAAGGAAGTCGCCGCGAAGTATGGGGCCAAGTGCTATGCCACCGAGGCGGAGTTGATCAATGACCCGGCGGTGGAGGCGGTCTACATCGCCACGCCGGTCATCGCTCACGTCGAGCAGGCGATGATGGCCGCCGACAAGTGCAAGCACGTCCTTTGCGAGAAGCCGCTTGCCATGACGATGAGCGATTGCAGCAAGGTCGTGGATGCGTGCAAGTCCTCCGGCGTCAAGCTCGGTCTCGGGCTGATGATGCGCTTCCACGCATGTCACCAGGCGATCAAGTCGGTCATCGAAGGCGGCGAGATCGGCCAACCGGTTATGGCCCGGGCGCAGCTCACTTGCTGGTATCCCCAGATTCCCGGCGCATGGCGTCAGGACCCGAAGCTTGGGGGTGGGGGGGCGCTCATGGACCTGGGGATTCACACCGTTGACCTCCTGCGCTTCCTGCTGGGTGACGTGCAGGCGGTGACTGGATTCGCAGATAACGTGATCCAGGATTACGCGGTTGACGACAGCTCGGTCGTGCTCCTTAAGTTCAAATCCGGCGCTCAGGGTGTCGTCGAGAGCTTTTTCAATATCCCCGATGCCGCCGCTCAGAATGCGCTTGAGGTCTATGGCACGAAGGGCTGCGTCCTGGCGAAGGGCACCATCGGGCAGGGGTCGGCGGGCAGCTTCATCGTCCACTCGTCGGCGGAGGACAAGGGCTATGAAGCCGCTCAGACTCGCGACGACTCCGGCATGGCGGTCCGGGGAGTCACTCCCGAATCGGTGAATATCTATCGCGCTGAGATCGAGGGCTTTGCCAATGCCATTCTCAACGATACCGCCCCTCCCGTTTCGGCGGAGGACGGCAACCGCTCCATGGAAGTCCTCCTGGCAGCCTACCAATCCTCTCGCGAGGGATGCATTAAAGGCATGAACGGTAAAGCATGAGACCTATAGTAGCAAGCTTACTGTTTGTAGTACTCTTTGGTTCATGTTTGCCGGCCGCATATTCGGCAGTTGATTTTACTCGGCAAACCAAAGAGCAATGGATGTCCATCTTCGTAGAATCGGAACAGATCGGCTACATGCACACGAGGATCGGCCAAGCAAAGCTTGATGGCAAAACCATGAACTGCAAGAGCAACGAAATGCATGTAAGAATTAAGAAAGATGCATTAAAATACGGGATTGACTGCAAGTGGGAAACCTATGCCGATGATCAGTTCATGCCTGTTCTGGTAACCTTTCGTACGTCCATAAAAGATGGAGGCAAAGACCATTGGTCTAACGGCGAGTGGCGTTGTACTTCAAACTCGATCAAGAGCAAAGTATCGGATTCAGACTCGGGCAGCAATGATAAGACAATCACCTACCCGGCGCCGAGATCTGAAGACTTGATCGAAAGCTGTAAGTATGAATTCGGTATCCGAAAGCTGAGAATCGGCGATAAGATCACCAAATGCCACTTTCGTATGTATGATCTTGTATATTCCAATCCTGGATTGTACTTTAAGTTTGATGATAAGCCTACTACTATGCAAGTACTCCGATCTGAAACACTCGAGTTGAATGGCAAAACCCATCAAGCGCTTGTAATGGTGGAGAACTTGTCATACGGCGAAGTCACCCGATGGTTTTTGGAGAACGGAGAAGAACTGAAGAGTGAAAACCCAACGCTTATTAGATTCATGACATCCTCACGTGAGGAAGCCGTCAAAATCCTCAATGGTGACGGGCCGGAACTGCTTAGTATAGGCAGGTTTGGGGCGGATCGAGCGATCCCCGATGCTGATGGTGTCGTTGAGATGAAGGCGAAGTTGAGTGGCATTCAGGATAAAGCGCTGATCAAGAGTGATGGCAGGCAAACGGCTTCGTTCGACAGCAGAAAGAAAACGGTGGAATACCATGTGGTTGCAAGGGGCTTTGAGGCTTCGAAAAGCTTATCGCTCCCAATCAAGCAGTCAGAGTATGCGAAGTGGCTTGAGTCACGTCCCGGAATAGAAGTCGGTGATCCTGCCATTCAGGAGCAGGCAAAGGAGATAGTAGGATCGGAGACCAATGCATGCAAAGCAGCGGGGAAGATTCGGGCGTGGGTAGAGGCGAATATGACTCCTACTCTAACCTATGCGCAGGCGAAGTCAGCGCTTGAAGTGCTGAAAACCAAAACCGGTGTCTGCACGCATTACTCTCTTTTATACGTTGCTCTCGCTCGGGCGGCCGGCATTCCAGCCAGGCTGGTTTCCGGACTTAGCTATGGGGAGTTCTTCAAAGAAAAGTGCTTCCTAACCCACATGTGGGCGGAGGTTTATGTCGGCGAGTGGATTCCAGTAGACCCAATGAAGCACTACGATTGGGTAAACGCAACCTATATCAAATTCAAGGATGGCAACCTTGAAGATGTTGGTCCTTTCACACTCTGGAAAGGCCGGTTCGAAATAGTTGATCTCAAGGACAGAAGTACCGTCCCTGAAGACCTGGGCCCAGGGCATTTCATCCGCCCACAAGGGGAATTTGCAATAAAATATCCGTCGGGCGAGTTACTGGAGTATCCATCCAATAAGCAGCTTGACGAATTCACGCCGCCAGAGGGAAGTATCGCTTTGATAGGATCGGATGGCATTACAACCTATTTTCGTCCGGGCACTGAATTGGATCCCTCCGATGCCTCACCGGATGATTACTATCCAGGATTGATATCAATTAAATGGCAGGATGGACGAGTTTATGCCGCTCCAGAGGGCAGTTGCCTGAAGATTGTAGCGAGTCAGAGAAATGATAGCAAATGAAAGCCATAAGTAAGCGCTGCCATGAAGCAAGTCTTCATTGACGGCAGCGGTCAGATCGTCGTTCGGGAGGTCGAGGCGCCGGAGCTTGGGGAGAACGGCATTCTCTCGAAGACGGCATACTCGGTCATCAGCACGGGAACTGAGACTATGGGCATCCGCGCCAGGCGGAAGAACCCCGATCCGAGCAGGCCCGACGGTCACAGCGGATACACCAACTCCGGCGTCGTGACGGCGGTCGGGGCTAATGTCGAGGGCATCGAGGTCGGCGATCAGGTCGGCAACTATGGAAGCCCGTCGGCGTTCGGCGGACATGCGGAGGTCTGCTGCATTGGCAAGCACCTGGCGATCAAGCTGCCGGAGAACGTCTCCCTCAAAGAAGCCGCATTTACCGGTCTGGGGGGGATCGCGATGCAGGCGGTCCGACGGTCGCAGCTCACTTTTGGCGAGCATGTGCTGGTCATGGGATTGGGGGTACTCGGGCAAATCATCGCTCGAATCTGCCACGCCGCCGCATATCAGGGCATGGCCTCGGACTTCCTCGAAGACCGCCTAAAGCTCGCACGAGACGCGGGCATCAGAGCAGTCAATGCCTCCGACGATGTGGTCGCGGCAGTCATGGACGCCACTGATGGTCGAGGGGCGGATGCAGTACTCATCTCGGTCGCGACCGATTCCGCCGAGCCGATCACTCAGGCGCTCAAAGCCATCCGATTCGGCGGACGGATCGTGATTGTCGGTGTCACGAAGATGGAGGTTGATCGCAGCCTCTTCTTCGCGAAGGAGGCCGATTTTGTGATCTCACGGGCTGCCGGCCCGGGGAGATACGATCCCTCCTACGAAGGCGAGGGCAATGATTACCCGTACCCCTATGTCCGGTGGACCGAGGGCCGGAATCTGCGGGAGTTCATCCGCCTCTTGTCTGAGAAGCGCCTTCGAGTGGATGATCTTATCAGCCACGAGTTCCCCGTCGAGCAGGCCGCGGATGCGTATGAACAGGCCCTCGACCGCCCGCAGGAAACCCTGGGCGTATTGTTGAAGTATTCAACAATGGAGTAATGGAGTATCGGAGTATTGGAGTATTGGACCCATCACTCCATCACTCCAGCACTCCACCACTCCTCTTTCGCTAATATGATTATCTCCCGTACTAGACCGATATTCTTCGCTCTATTGGCCTTATTGTTGTGCCAGGCTGCCTCGTCTCAGGGCGATCGCGTCGTCCTGCGGGTCTGGAGCCTGCCCCTCAAGGAAGACAGGGCCGTCACCGAGAAGGCGAACTGGGCCGTGGTTCAGCGGTTTATGGAACTGCACCCGGACATCAAGCTTGAAGGCTTCCGAGGGATCACCGCCCCGGGCCTCAGCCAGGAAGTCGGCCCGCTGCTCGCCATGGCAGGAGGAGTCGCACCGGACGTCCTCTATGTGAACTTCCGAATCTCCGACAGCTATATTCAGCAGGAGTTCCTCTATCCGCTCGACGAGTATGTAGATAAGTGGGCGAAGGAAGAAGACCTCTCGGAGCGCATCTATGAGCCCGTTTGGCCGGTGATCAAGCGTGAGGGCCACGTGTGGGCGATCCCGTACCAGACCTACGTCATGGTGCTCCATTATCGCAAGGATCTCTTCCGAGCCGCGGGCCTCGATCCGAATCACCCGCCCGAGAATTGGGATCAGCTCTATGAGTATGCTCAGAAGCTCACCATCCCGGAGAAGGGCCAGTATGGGATGGGGATAGTCTCCGGCCCACACGCCGCATGGTGGTTCGTGGACTTCCTCTGGTCGGCCGGCGGGGAAGTCGTCAAGCAGAAACCGGATGGCACGTGGCAGGCGGTCTTCAATGACAAACCCGCCCTGACTGCCTTGCAGTTCTACCAGAAGCTAGGCAGGGGACGATGGACTCGCAACGGCAAGACGTACAAAGGCGTCGCCTATCGGGACACCGATTACGCCAAGCTCTGGCAACTAGGGAAGATCGGGATGGTCTTCTCTTACATGAACGACGAGATGCTTGCCAACATCAACCCGAATCTTACCGGCGTCGCGCCCCTCCCGAAAGGGCCGACCGGCCTCCGAGGCAATGAGTTGAACTGCGCCATGATGGGGATCAACTCGCAGGTCAAGGATAAGAGGGTTCGGGACGCCGCCTGGGAGTACATCAAGTTCTGGGGGAGTGAGGAAGCGATCCAAATTCGATGCAAGTACTATGTCGAATCCGGCTACGCCAAGTTTCTTTCGCCGAAGTATCTGCGGAAGTATGGATATTCCCAGTATCTGAATCAAGTCCCCAAAGGCTGGGAAGAGACACTGGACGAGGCCCTTCGGTCCGGTCAACCCGAGCCCTATGGCCGCAATTGCGAGAACATCTATGCGGAGATGACTCCTCCGCTGGATGCCGCCTGGCTCAGTGACAAAGTGAACCTCCAGAAAGAGCTGGATAAAGCCGTCAAGCACTGTGATGAGAAGCTGATGGGCATCGTTGCGCCGAATGTCCTGCAGTTCAGGCGGCGAGTGGCGGGAGCGGTCGTTTTCACCCTGCTTTTCGTCTTCGTCATGCTCTACCGATTCGTCATCAAGAGCTTCAGCCGCGACTATGAAGACTTCGAGGCCGGCAAGGCGAAAAAGGGATTCAGGGTCAAGTGGCGGCGGAACTTGCTTGCGTGCGCCATCATGGCCCCCGCCCTGATTTCCGTCACACTATGGGCATATTATCCGCTCGCCCGGGGGTCGCTGATGGCCTTCCAGGACTACAAGATCATCGCCGGCTCGAAGTTCGTCGGGCTCGATAACTTCAGCGAGGTACTCTTCACCCCACAAGTGTGGAAGGCCTTCCTGAACAGCTTCATTTTCATGCTCCTGTCGCTGGGCCTGGGCTTCCTCACCCCGATCATCCTGGCGCTCATGCTGCACGAAGTCCCAAGGGGCAAGATTCTATACCGCACACTCTATTACTTGCCGGCCGTGACGACGGGCCTCGTGATCATGTTCCTGTGGAAGTTCTTCTACAGCCCCGCCCCGACAGGACTGCTCAATCGCCTCCTTCAAGGCATTAACCGCGGAGTCCTGGACAACATGAATGCCGCCCTGGCAACCATGCACATACCCGGACACATACCGCTCTTTGCGGATCAGACATGGCTTGGTGACCCTCGACTCGCGATGCTGTGCGTCGTCTTGCCGATCATCTGGGCGCATGTCGGCCCTGGGTGCATTATCTATCTCGCTGCCCTGAAGGGCATCCCCGAGGACGTCTACGAGGCGGCCGATCTGGATGGAGCGGGGATCTGGCATAAGGTCCGCAACATCACCGTGCCCTATCTGAGGCCGCTGATCATTATCAACTTCGTCGGCGCGTTTATAAGCGCATTTCGATCGTTCGATTTCATATTCGTCATGACGGGCGGCGGGCCGATGTACGCCACCCACGTCGCCGGTCTGGAGATCTGGTACAACGCCTTCCTCTACCTGAAGTTCGGGTATGCGGTCGCCATGGCCTGGCTCCTGGGATCGCTGCTCGTGGGATTCACCGTGTTCCAGTTGAGGATTCTCTCGAGGTTGCAGTTCAAGACAGCTGGTGCGTAGACTATGCCAATAATCAGCGTCGTAGGAAGAAAACAACGAAAGATTCGTATCCTCATCGGGGCGCTGTACATCATCCTGACGCTCGGCGCGCTGACGATGGTCTACCCATTCCTCCTGATGCTCTCCACCTCGTTCACGAGCCCGGTGGACCAGAATGAATTCAGGCTCATCCCTCGCTATCTCCGCGACGATGCCATGCTCTATCGCAAGTACGTCGAGGCGAAGTATAACGAGGATATAGTCAAGTATGACATCTGGTTCTCGACCGACTACGGCACGTTCGAGGAACTGGAGGTCCCCAAGGATATAAACCGCGGGCTCGGCATGGAGTGGCTGAAGTTCAAGCGCACCTTGCCCCCGGACAGTCTCATGCTCGCCAACGCCTACACGATTTCGAAGATGACTCCTCTCACTGTCACCGAGTACCGCGCCTTCCTGAGGAGGAAGTTCGGCGGCAGTCTGGACAGGCTAAATCACGCCTATGAGGAAGCGAACGAGAGCTGGATGGAAGTCGGAATGCCCCTGGAAGATCGGACGGTTCGCAATTTCTCCGCCCCCGACACTCGCAAGTACCGTGACTTCCTGGCGTTCAAGAAGACCCAGCCGGACAGCAACCTGATCACTGTCTCAGTCGAGGGCCTGTTCCAGGATTCCTTGCGCCTGACCTGTGGGAGCGTGGAAGCTATCAACAAGGCCGTTGGCTGCAAGGTCCGGGATCGGTCGGAGGTCCACCTGCCGTCCCGCATCCCGAATTCCCCCCTGGCGGATGAATGGGAGGCGTTCATCCGGACAGACTGCCCCGTCGGCTTCGTTCGGATAGACGCCGCTGCCGCACCGATCTACAGGCAATTCATGCAGAAGAAATACCACAAGAACGGCGACTTCCCGATGCCCACCTGCGCTCCCGACGGCGGGATAGCGCTCGGGGATTGGATTGACTTCTTGGCGAACGCCATTGCGATCAAGTATGTGGAATTGCGCTCGCCCGAGGCCCTCTTCCGAGCTTATCTCCAGAGGGAGCATGGGAATGTGCAGAGCTTGAACAAGCGCCTGGGCACAAACTACGC
>DASRZD010000265.1:0-7473 GCA_035686805.1 Armatimonadota bacterium | reverse complement strand
CAATCCGTCGTCCTGGGGCCAGTTGTTTGGGATTGGCATGTATACCTACGGCCGACCGAAGACACCCCAGTTCGGCTTAGACTACACAACGATCAGCCCGAACTACGATCCCTATCTCGGCTACGCGCCAGAGACTGATTTGCGCAGTCTGAGCGGTACCGTGCAGATATATGATCAGCTGGCGAAAGGGCCGTTGACCTACTGGAACGCTTATCTGTCCGGTGACTTGACGAATCACATCAACGGCTCTCTGTTCCATAAATCGATCGGCCTTAGCACATACGTCGAATGGCGCAAGGGCACAGGAATCAGCCTTTATCTCGATAGGGAATACCGCCCACCTGACCAGAATTCTCTTATTAGCCTCAACGTGTCGTGGGGACAGCGTAGCCTGTACAACAATGGCTCCATCGGCTGTGGCTTCGGACATCAGGCGGGTGGAGACTATCTTCAATACAAAATCGGTGAGAGTTGGGGTCTTGCGGACAGACTGAATCTCTACGCCGGTTACTCGTGTGCCCGACTCAAGCCCCCAAGCCGTTATGCATACAAGTCCAGTCAGTTGATCTCCACGCTGGCGTACGACTTCGATAATGAGCGCACTCTCGCAGGCAGATTGGTTGCTGAGCATGGGAAGACCAACTTCTACCTCGCCTACAAACAGAGGGTTCGCAGCGGCATGGATGCTTACATCATATTCGGCGACCCGAATGCCGACTCGACCAGGAGCTTTTTCGCTTTGAAATTGGTAAGGCTGCTCTAATGCGCAGGTTTGTCACAATCTTGCTGCTCATACTATGCGCCGGGATCGCATCCGCCCAACCCATCATCAAGGCCATGGAGGTTGATCCTCCGCCGGTCATTGACGGCGACCTCTCGGACGAGTGCTGGCAGACCGCGCCCTCGGTCACCAACTTCTACTATACCCCTGATGGCTCAGAGGCCAAGGAGCCGACCACTGCCTGGATATGCTACGACCAGAAGAATATCTACGCCGCCTTCTACTGCAAGGACTCACAGCCGGACAAGATCCAGTCCCAGCAGAAGAAGCGAGGCGGAGGCACCTACACCGACGACTATGTGGAAGTCGCAATCGCATGCTACCCCACCCAGGGTCATTGTGCGGGGTTTACCGTAACGGCAGGCGGCGTTCAGGATGAAGACTTTGATTGGGCTGACGTCAGCAAGATCGAATGGCGAGGAGACTGGACGGCGGCGTCCAGGCGGGTCGATGACGGATATGTAGTCGAGATGGCGATTCCCTTCTCTATTCTCCAATACCAGGCCAAACAGACCAGTCTGGGCATCTGCTTTTACAGGCGGAATGCCAGGCTGGATCAGGGCTGGCTTTCGCCCAATGTAGGTCCCTCCGGCGGCTACGAACAATGGTATCTGTGGGATGGGCTCGCGCTCCCAAGCCCGAATACTAAGCCCAAGCTGATGGCGTACTCGGTTCTGGGAGCAGGCACCGACAACTCCTCCCGGCGCATGGGTATGGACATTAAGCACTCACTCACTCCCAGCCTGACTGGCTTGGTTACTCTGAATCCATATTTCGACGACGTCGAGCAGAGGGTCGCCGGGATAGACTTTACATATAACGAGCGCTATCTTCCGGACAGCCGGCCGTTCTTCCAGGAAGGGGAGGGGTATTTCCCGCAGGACAACATACTCTATACTCACAGGATTGGTGACATAGACGCCGGCATGAAGGTCTACGGCAAGGCGAATGACTACAGCATCGCCATTATGGATGCCGAGAAGTTCGGCGGCGAAAGCCATAGCTGCATTCAGATCGGACGGGAGTTCGGGCCGAGCAAGAGCATTTATCTCTGCGGCGTCCGGAGCCATGTCGGAGGCGAAGACCACCTGTCAACCATGATCTCGACCGGCTACAGGCTTATTGACCGTCCAAACTACAAGCTCAGCTGCAACGCATACACAATCATGGCGGATAATCCATCCTCCTGGGGGCAGTTGTTCGGATTCGGAATCTTCACAAGCGGTCCGCCCAGGCGAGCCCAGTTCAGCCTGGACTACACAACCATCACTCCGAGTTACGATCCCTATCTGGGATACGCACCTGAGACGGATCTCAGGAACTTCAGCGCCATCGTGCAGTTATTCGACAGTCCGTCTGCCGGGCCGCTGACCTACTGGGGTGGTTATCTATCAGGCGATCTGACAAATCACATCAACGGATCTCTGTTCCACAACTCGATAGGGCTCAGTGCGTATGCCCACTGGCGGAAGGGCACGAATATCAGACTATATCTCGAGAGGGAACACCGCCCGCCCGACCACAATACCCTTATAAGCCTCAATGGGGGGTGGGGGCAGAAGAGCTTGTATAACAGTGGCTATCTGGGCGCCTCCATCGGCCGGATGGCAGGCGGGAGTTACCTGGATTACTACGTGGGCCAGGGCTGGAAACTTGGGGGCGACTTCAGCCTGTATACCGGCTATGAGTTCAGCCGAATCAAGCCTCCCAGCCCCGAGGCCTACTCGGCCGGCCAGTTGATCTCCACTTTGGCTTATGACATTGATACCGAGCGCACCCTCGCCGGGAGGCTGGTGGCTCAAAAGGGGAAGACCAACTTCTACCTCGCCTACAAGCAGAGAGTCCGCACGGGCATGGACGCTTACATCATCTTCGGCGACCCGAACGCTGACTCGACGAGGAGCTCTTTTGCATTGAAGTTGGTGAGTATGCTCTAATGAAGATAGCCTGGTTCATGATCCTCATGGGGTATGCCCTGGTCTCGGCGTTCGCCCAGCCGGTGATCAAAGCCGTCCAGATAGATCCCCCGCCCGTCATTGACGGCGACCTGGCTGATGCCTGCTGGAAGACCGCGCCCTCGGTCAGCGATTTCTACGTCACCGAAGACGACACCAATGCCAAGGAGCCTACAACTGCGTGGGTATGCTTTGACAGAAAGTACCTCTATGTTGCTTTTTCATGTAAAGACTCTCAGCCGGACAAGATCATGGCCCAGCAGAAAAAGCGTGGAGGCACTCTCAATACCGACGACTGGGTAGGCTTCGACCTGGATGTCTATGGCAATCAGGGCACAGTTGTCTGGTTCGACGTATCAGCAGGCGGTGTTCAACTGGAGAACCTGCAGACGGGCGACATCAGCAAGATCGAGTGGAAAGGTGACTGGAATGCCGGGGCGAAGCGGACGCCGGACGGATTCGATGTGGAGATGGCCATTCCCTTCTCTATTCTCCAGTATCATTCTGAGCAGACGAGCATGGGAATTGCATTCATAAGACGTCACATGAGGCTCGATCAATGGTGGTGGTCGCCGAATGTCGGACCGAACTGCGATGCCCGAAAATTCTACAAGCTGGACGGGCTGAGCCTGCCAAAGCCGCAGACCGGGCCGAAGCTCATGGCATATAGCCTTCTCGGCGTTGGGCAGGACACCGACGAGAAGCGAATGGGTCTGGACATAAAGCATTCCTTTACCCCCAGCCTGAAAGGATTGCTTACGCTAAACCCATATTTCGGCGATGTCGAGCAGCAAGTGGAGAGCATAGATTTCACCTACAACGAGAGGTATCTCAGCGACAGTCGGCCGTTCTTCCAGGAAGGGGAGGGCTTCTTCCCCGCCTCGGGGATGTATTATACCCGACGAATCGAGAACATAGATGCAGGCGCGCAGATGCATGGCAAGATCGGCAACTATGGTCTGGCATTCATGAACGTCCGCAAGTTCGGCGACGAAGACCATACGATCGCACAGGTTGGCCATACCTGGCCGAACAAGGCATGGATATGGCTCGCGGGTACGCACAGTAAGACACCGGCGATTGACAACTATGTTTCCTACGGATGTGGATGTTTCACGTTATACGATAAGCGCGATCAGAGGTGGAAGATATCGTCCAGCTTCACCCGGTCCGATGACCGGATCAGCAAGGTCGGCGGCGACAGAATGGGGGTTGACCTCTGGCTGCGGACCCGGCCCAGGGTCGTATCGTTCGACATGGGCTATAACTTCATAGATAGCGGCCACAACCCCTACCTCGGGTACGTCCCCGAGAAGGGCCTCAGGCTCTGGCGCTTCTCGACCGGGCTCTACGATGAGCCTTCGACCGGCAAGTTAAGCTACGTGAATACCGGGCTGGATTTGAATACGGTGAGTCGTCTCGACGGATCGCCGTTCCATGACTCTATCTTGCTGAGCCATAATCGGAGTTGGCGGAACGGCGCAGGAACGTATGTTGGTCTCTTTGCAGGGAATCGGCATACCGACGATGGCGCTCTCTTTCACGATAGGAGCGCCAGCCTCAGTTACTGGTGGGGACAGCGCGATTTGTATAGGAATGGCAGTGCAGGAGTGGCATTTGGGAAACAAGCGGGTGGAAGCTACTTATCCTGGGGCGTCGGTCATGGATGGAGCATAAGCGATAAGCTGAGTTTGAATGCCAACTATGGGTACACCAGGATCAGACCGCCGAGTCCCGAGGCGTATTCTGCCTCCCAACTCGTGACCACTCTCGCGTACGATTTTGATAACGAGCGCACGATGGCCGGCAGGCTGGTGGCTCAGAGGGGCAAGACCAACTTCTACCTCGCCTACAAGCAGAGGGTACGCTTCGGCACGGACGCGTATGTCATCTTCGGCGACCCGAACGCCGAATCCACCCGCAGCGCGTTTACGCTGAAACTGATAAGATTGTTGTAGGAGCATGCGATGTCAGATATCACCGATCAGGCCGCCGAGTACAATCGAATCGCCTGGAACTCATTCCGCCGGCAGCGGGACGAGGGGCTGTCACACGAGCGTAATGACTCGGCGCAGGACATGCTGGAGGGCAGGTCGCGGCTGTCGCCGGAGATGATACGGCTCGCCGGTGATGTGTCCGGGAAGCGCTTGCTGGACATGGGATGTGGCGAGGGAGCGGAAACCCTCGAATGGGCAAGGCTCGGTGCTGAGGTAATCGGCGTGGACAACTCGCCAAAGCAGTTGGAGGCGGCGCAGAGGAATGCGGAGAAGCTGGGCATCTCTTGCCGATGGATTCAGGCCGATCTGATAAGACTGCCCGACGAGCTGTTGAACGGCGACTTCGATATCGCCTTCTCGTTGTGGGTCACCGCCTGGATCGGGGACAAGGAGGCCTGGTTCAGGGCCGTCTACCGTGCTCTCAAACCGGGCGGCGTCTTTCTCCTTGGTGGAGGGCATCCGGTCGGCGAGTACCTGAGGGAGATTGCGGACGGCCTTCAGGATAGAAGCTCCTACTTTGAGGAAGGACCGTTCACCTATGAGTCGGACGAAGCCCACTCGTTCAATCCGGCCGGCGAATGGCTCAAGACAGTTGAATGGTCGCACACCATGGGCTCGATGATCACGACCCTCGGTCACGTTGGCTTCAGGATCACTGATTTTCTCGAACTGCCGGAGGACAAGGAGGAAGACGAGCGGCGACCGGTCAAGGGCCTTCCCGGGAGCTTCATCCTGCGGGCGGAGAGGTTGGACATTCTGAGCGCGCACAACGTCACCCTCACCAGTGGCAATATCGTTCTCCGGCCCTTGACCGAGAAGGATTGGGACATACTCCTCAAGTGGAATAGCGATGCCGAGGTGCTATACTATGCGGCCGGCGGCGACGTGACCGGCGGCTCGCTGGAGGATGTCCAGGACCTTTATCGCTCCGTGTCGCAGGCCGCGATCTGCTTCATCACGGAGGTGGACGGCAAGCCTATCGGCGATTGTTGGCTTCAGCGAATGAACATGCGGCGGCTCCTGGATCTATTCCCTGACCGGGATTGTCGCCGCATTGACCTTGTCATCGGCGAGAAGGATTACTGGAACAAGGGCATCGGGACCCAGGTCATTGGGATGCTGACCCGGTTTGGCTTTGAGGATGAGCATGCGGACGCGATCTTTGGAATTGTGTACGGCCACAATCCCCGCAGCCGCCGAGCCTTCGAGAAGAACGGATATACCCTGTACCAGGAGTTGGCGTCCGATTCCCCGAAGGCTGACGTCGAGTGGGACCTCATGATCACAAGGGAAACGTTCGAATCGAGGAGCGACTGATGCCGGCCATTCAGTCAAGAGAGATGGGAGTCGCCCTCGATATGCACGGCTGCCCGAACAGGTGCAGGCACTGCTGGCTGGGGAACGCCTCGAAAGGCCACATGACCGAGGATGACCTCCGCTGGGCGGCGGCTCAGTTCAGGAGCTACGTGAAGGAAGGTGAGACCAAGCCGTTCATCGAGAAGCTGGAGGTCAACTCGGCCTTCCGAGAGCCGGACTTCTCCGACGATTACGAGCGCTTGCACGAGCTGGCAAGCGAACTCGGCGACGTTCCTCCGACTCGCCATGAGCTGCTCAGCGTCTGGCGGCTGGCAAGGGATCCGAAGTACGCCGAATGGGCAAGAAGAATAGGACCGGATACCTGCCAGATCAGCTTCTTCGGGATGGGAGAGACGAACGATTGGTTCTATCGCAGGAAGGGCGCATTCGACGATTGCATAAGGGCCACCGAGCGGCTGCTCGAAATCGGCATGAAGCCCCGCTGGCAGCTCTTTCTGACAAAGCGGATCATCCCGGAGCTTGGCGATCTATTGAAGATCAGGGACAGATTCGGCGGCGAGTTCCCGATCTTCATGCATCCGCCCGGTCCCGAAGGCGAGGGGCGGAAGATATACCATCTCAGCGCCATGCTAGAGGACACCAAGCTCATTCCTGCCGAGATAGTGGAGGCGAGTAAAGCGCATCTCAACAAGGAGAATCTCTGGACCACCGAGGCCGAGCAATATGATCTCAGGATGAGCAAGGAGTTTGGGCCGATGGATGGCATGACGGGGAAACGCTGGTTCTTCGTTCTGCCGAACTATGATGTCTACTCCAATATCGGCACCCTCGAGCCCTGGTGGCGGCTCGGAAATCTGAGGACCGATCCTATCGGCCTTATCTTCGACAACTTCGAAAACGATCGTCCGTTGGGGTATAGAATCAATCGTGACGTGCCGCAGAAAAAGTTGGCACTACGGTTCGGGAACCCGGACTCTCAGGCGGTCGTCAATGGCGTGGAAGGCAAGTGGCTCGCCGAATGGTGTGAGGACGCATGGAAGACTACAAAACGATCATAAAGAGCGCTGTCATGGACGAGTGCGCCTTCCTCAAACTCTCGCTCGGCGGGGCATTGCAGGGCGTTTCACCATGGATCAAGATCATCGTCCGCCCTGTCGAGATCAAGGGCGGGCGCAAGCTCCAGTTCTCCTACTTCGACGGGAAGAAGGACATCACCAAGAACTTCTCCGGCGAAGAGGTCATCAGCCGCCTGGACGAAGTGCTTGCGATCCCATTCAGCCGAATTCACCTTCACTCGACTGCGGGTGACGTCAATGTGAAGATAACTAGGAAAGGAATCCCGGTGATCACCAGGACCAAGGCTTCTTCCGCCGAGGAGCCCATCCTCGCTCACGACCATGTCAAGGACCAGCCGCTCCCGGCA
>DASRZD010000264.1:0-2573 GCA_035686805.1 Armatimonadota bacterium | reverse complement strand
TGCAGATGCCGTCCGCGACTCCGCTCTCCTTGACCGCGTCCTGGACCAGGCCGGTGATGTCCAGAAACTGCATCCTTGATGAGGTTCGAACACTCAGCCGCTTGATCATCTTCGCCTCCGGTGCAGGCGCTTCTTCCAGCTCGAGGGTCGGCTGGACGCCCGCGGCCTGACTTGCGAGCTTATCCGCCTGCTTGTTCTTCTCGCGAGGGACATGATTCACCCGTACGGTCTTGAACTTACCCATGAGGTCGAGCGCCAAAGCAAACAAAGGAGCGATGTCCGGCGACTTGACCCGGTAATGCCCGTTGATCTGTTTGGCGAGGAGCTCGCTATCGGTGTTGACCACTGCGTGATTAAAGCCCAATTCGAGGGCGAGTTCGAGGCCTCGGATGAAAGCGGTGTATTCGGCGAAATTGTTCGTGCCGATGCCGATATTTTCGCCGATGCTGTTGAGGACGGCGCCTGACTCGTCGCAGATGACGATCCCGACACCTGCCGGGCCGGGGTTGCCCTTCGATGCGCCGTCAATGGCGATGGTAGCTCGTTTCATCTAGTGTTCCAGGTACAGCAGGCGGCCGCAGTTTTCGCAGGCGCAGAGGGTCTTGTCCGCCTGAAGCTCTCGCATGAGGCCCGTGATGATTTGAGTGTGGCAGGCCGAGCAGTTCTCAGCCTCGACTTTGCTCACAACGACTCCGCCGCTTCGCTGGCGCATGGATTCATATCTCTTCACCAACGCCGGATTCAGACCCGGCAACGCCTGCTCCCTGGCCTTCGTCAATTCCTGAATCCTCGCGGTGAGGGTCGCCGCATCCTGACGCGCCTTCTCCAAATGCCCGGCGAGGTTGGCTTCCCACTGCTTCAATGATGCCTGGGCATTCGCAAGGTCTGACTTTCGGCTCTCCACGATGTCATAGAGCTCAAGTATGCGTTCCTCCAGCTTGCCTTTCTGCCGATCGAGCATCTCGATCTCTTTTTCCATGCTGTCCAGCTCTTTCGGATTGCTTACCGTGCCGCCGTACATCTTGTCCTTGAATTGCTTCTGCTTGCTTTCGATGGTCTTGAGGTTCAGCTCCTTGTCATGAAGCTCGGTGGTCGCCTCGTGGAGCGATTTCTCGGCCTGCTCCACCTTCTGCCGGGTATCATCCACAAGCAGCTTTCTGGATGTGCCGTCGTCCAATGAAGCCTTCTGTTTCTGAGCCTTGGCGAGTGCCAGGTCTATGGTCTGGAGTTCACAAAGCGCCTTGAGTTCTGCGGACATTGAAATGGTCCCTTCTGTTCAACCGAACAATTCTAACAGAAGGGGCGAAGCTTGTCAAAGATTCAGGCCCGGATCGAAGTGACCCGGGCCTGAGTTATTCGGTATTAGAGAGAGGATTCTCCTAACCGTACATCAGTGGATGGTGACGTTGCCGCCGCCGAGGGTTCCACCCTGGGAGTAGCCAGTATCCAGCAGAATGTTGAATACATCGGTATCTCCCGGCTCGCCATTGTCAATGACGTCAATGCGGAACCAGTGACCCGGTTCGCCCTCGATGGTGCAGTTACCAAGAATCCATGCATGGTTACCAACGATGCCCATCGCAATGAGGTTGGTGCTATTGACTGTCATGCTATAGTCATGATCCTGGTACGTCACGTTGCCGGACGGAGCGGACGCGCCTTCAATGTACTCGGACACGAATCCGCTGGTGGCCTTCTTGTTCGCCAGCTCGATCCATCCGCCGGCGGTCGTCTTGCCAACGGTGTTGACGATATTGAAGCTAGCGCTCTGAGTAATCGTGTTGCCCACATTGTCCGTGGCAACCACAGTAAGAGTATGGCTACCCAGGGCTGGGTAGATCACCTGTCCGTCCGTCACGGGCACTCCGTCCACGTTGCCAACCACTGAGGCAACGCCGCTCAGCTCGTCGGTGGCGGAGAAAAGAACGGTGAACGCGCCATACTGGTAGTCACCTGCAATCGGAGTAACGACGACCGGCGGATCGGCGTCAACCTGGATCTGAGCAGATGCCAAGTCACCAAACAAGCCTCCAAATACGTCGTCCTTCGCCATCTGCCACTCTGTCAGATAGGTGCCACTGACGGCGGGAGCAGTCAGCGCCACGTTGAATGTCGCATCCTGGCCCGGGTAGATCACCGCAGCATCGTCAATTTCGATCTTGGTGCCGGGCACGAACTGGTCATTGGCCGTAGCCTGCAGCTTCCACACGGTATATGGAATGTAGAGGGATACGGGCCAATTCGCTGTTACCGTCTTGTTGCCCCAGCACCATGCCATTCCACCATTCTGCATGACCACTGTGCCATTGATCGCAGCACCCGGTCCCACAAAACCAGTCGGGAAGGTAACAGACTGAAGGGTCGCCGCCATCCTGGGCTTCGGGGTGATGCTCCAGTAGTTGCAGATACCCTCGTACATGCCCCATGCAGCGGTGGCCTGGAAGATCTGATCCAGGGAGAAAACATGGTCAGGATAGAACTTCCAGTCATCGTGGAAGAGAAGCTCCGTCAGAATCGCAGGCATGACGGCATTGCGGATCTCGCCGAAGTTGCTGCTCTTCACGCCGCGATTT
>DASRZD010000263.1:0-5307 GCA_035686805.1 Armatimonadota bacterium | reverse complement strand
CGTCGTCGGCTTCGAGGATGCGCTCGTGCCGATAGTCAACAAGGCAATCGCCCGAGGTATCCCGGTAGTCACGGTTGACGCCGACCTCCCGACCTCCAAGCGCGTCGCATTTGTCGGCACCGGCAACTACAAGGCCGGGTTCGAGGGCGGATCGAAGCTGGCCGAACTCATCGGCGGCAAGGGGAAAGTCGCCCTCATGACGAAGGTCGGGCAGTCGAACCTCGAGGAGCGAATCAGCGGCTACAAGGATGCCCTTGCCAAGTATCCCGGCATTAGCCTGGTGCAGATCGTTGACACCCAGTCGGATGCCGTGATTGCCGCTCAGGTCGCAACTGCCGTATTGAGGAAGACCCCCGACCTCGCCGGCATCGGGTGCGTGGAAGCGGCAGGCGGCATGGGCGCCGCAACGGCGGTCAAGGAGTCCAAACTCGCCGGCAAGGTGAAGATCGTGTCCATGGACCGCGGCAACGAGGTCCTTGAGCAGATCGGCCGGGGAGTCATCAGCGCGACCGTCGCCCAGCGGACCGCCCTCATGCCATTCTATGCGACCCAAATCCTTTACAACCTGGCGAACAAAGACATCCCGATCACCGATGACAATGCCGCGGCTGGGGTCTCCACCGCGCCTGCCGTCATAGACACCGGCGTCATCATCGTGGATAAATCGAATTACAAGTATTTCCTGAGGAAATAGATGTCCTCTGTGCCTGACAACCTGGTCCTGGAAGTCCAGGAGATCGTCAAGACCTTCCCGGGCGTGCGGGCGCTTGATAATGTCTCTTTCGAGCTTCGCCCGGGCGAGGTCCATGCCCTCGTCGGCGAGAACGGCGCGGGGAAGAGCACCCTGATGCACATCCTCGGCGGAGTCTATCCGGCGGACTCCGGCCGCATCCTCATGGACGGGCAGGAGGTCCGGTTTGCCGACCCTCGAAGCGCCGCCCTCCACGGCATCAGCGTCGTCTTCCAGGAGCTCAGCCTCTCGGAGAACCTGAGCATCGCCGAGAACATATTCGCCAATCGCCAGCCGATCATGTTCGGCGGATTCGTGGACTGGGATGAGCTTTACTCGCAGGCCGGCGGCACATTGAACCTGTTCAAGTGGGACATCGAGCCGGAGACTCCCGTCGGCGAGCTTTCGACCGCCGAGCAGCAGGTCGTCGAGATCCTTAAGGCCGTTGCCCGCGAGCCGAGGGTGCTCATCCTGGACGAGCCGACCAGTTCCCTGACGGCAGTCGAGATCGAGATGCTCTTCACGAACATCCGCCGCCTTAGGGAGCAGGGCCTGTCTATCATCTACATCTCGCACCACCTCAGCGAGGTCTTCCAGATCGCCGACCGCGTGACCGTCCTCCGTGACGGCAAGCTGGTCGAGACCTGCCACGTATCGGACGTGACCGAAGAGGATTTGATCAAGAAGATGGTCGGCCGCGAGCTCGCAGACATGTATGGCATCCGGGCCTTCCTAGCGGGCAAAGAGCGGTTTCGACTGGAAAGCCGGGACATCAGCTTCGCCGTCAGGGCAGGGGAGATCGTGGGGATTGCCGGGCTTGCGGGTGCAGGCAGAACCGAGCTTGGGCGTGCCATCTTTGGATGTGAGCCGCTCACCGGCCGCGTTTTTCTGGATGGCAAGCCGATCTTCATCCGAAGCCCTGAGGACGCCATCGCGAACAAGATCGCTTACATGACCGAAGACCGCAAGGACGACGGCCTGTTCCTAGACATGACCATCCGCGAGAACACCGCCGCTCCGAGTCTGCAAGAATTCGGGAGAATGGGGTGGATGGACGAGAAGGCCGTCACCAAGTTCTCCGAGGAGTTCTGCGAGAAGTTCAACATTGTTACTCCCAGCGCATGGCAGACGGTCGGCCTCCTTTCCGGCGGCAATCAGCAAAAGGTCCTGCTCTCCATGTGGATCGGCATCCGCCCGCTCTTGCTGATCGCCGACGAGCCCACGCGCGGCGTGGATGTCGGTGCGAAGAGCGAGATCTATCACCTGTTGAGGAAGCTCGCGTCGGAGGGAGTAGCGATCATCCTGATCTCCTCCGACCTCCAGGAGATCCTGGGCATGAGCGACAGGATACTCGTCATGCGATCCGGCCGCCTCGCAGGGGAGTTCGCGGGCGCAGAGGCGACAGAAGAAGAGGTAATAGCCTGCGCGACGGGCGTGGGGGCAGGTGTCTGATCGGTCCTACATGTCCTACAGGTCCTAATACCGGGGAACAACATGGCTGACAAGAAGAAGAACGGCATACTAGCAAAGGTTCAGCGCTTCACCGACCACCGCGAGTTCATGATTTTCTACATCATCGTTCTCGGGGTGATCGCCATGGCCTACGCGATTCCCGGGTTCATGTCGCACCAGAACATGTCCGCCGTACTTCTGGCCTTGGCCGATCAAAGCATCATCGCCATTGGAATGACGCTCTTGCTCGTCTCCGGCGGATTCGATATGTCCGTCGGCAGTACGATGGCCCTCGCCGGCGCAACGACCGCGATCTGGTTGACTCTCGGATTACCTGTTCCTGTGGCAATCCTCCTGGGTCTGGCAGTCGGAGCGCTCATCGGCGCGATCAATGGCTACATCATCGCCGAAGTCGGCATCAACCCATTCATCACCACCCTAGGCATGATGAGCCTCGCGCGCGGCATGTTGATGGTCGTCTCGGACGGCAAGAATATCTCCGGCCTGCCGGACTCGTTCACGGTGATCGGGCAGGGGAGCGTCTTCGGCATCCAGTACCCCATCATCATCTCGATTGTGCTGGTGGCGGGGGGCGATTTCCTCCTCCGCCGAAGCCGCTTCTTCCGCCAGAACTACTATATGGGCGCGAATGAGAAGGCGGCCGTCCTCTCGGGGATCAATGTCAAGAAGATGAAGGTGTTCAACTACGCCCTCACCGGCCTGCTTGCCGCACTCGCGGGGATCATCATCACGGCCCGATTGGGCTCGGCCTCCACCTCGGCGGGCAAGGGCCTCGAGCTTCGGGTGATCTCCGCCGTCATCATCGGCGGCGCGAGCCTCAAAGGAGGCGTCGGGACGGTCTTCGGATCGTTCCTTGGCGCGCTCCTGATGGCGATCATCGTCAGCTCGATCAACCTGCTCGGAGTTCAATTGAACTGGATTGACTTCGTCCTCGGCGCGACACTCCTCCTCGCCGTCATGGCGGATACATTCGCCGCCAGGAGGAAAGGGTAGCCGCACCCTTTACGGGTGCGTCCCAACCAGGGTCACCTACCCTGATACAGAAAGGAAAACAACATAATGTCTGAAGCCGTAACCCCACAGAGTGAGGACTACAGCCGCTGGTACACAGACGTAGTCCAGAAGGCGGAGATGGCCGACTATGCGCCGGTTCGCGGCTGCATGGTGATTCGGCCGTATGGCTATGCGCTCTGGGAGAACGTTCAAGCCGCCCTCGACCGCCGGTTCAAGGATACCGGCCACGTGAACGCCTACTTCCCGCTCTTCATCCCGATGAGCTTCTTCGAGAAAGAGGCCGAGCACGTGGAAGGCTTCTCGCCCGAACTGGCGGTCGTGACCATCGGCGGCGGCGAGAAGCTCGAAGAGCCGCTGGCGATTCGCCCTACCTCCGAGACGATGTTCGGCTACATGTACGCCCAGTGGATCAAGAGCTACCGCGACCTCCCCGTCCTCATCAACCAATGGGCGAACGTCGTCCGGTGGGAAATGCGGACGAGGCTCTTCCTCCGAACCGCCGAGTTCCTTTGGCAGGAGGGGCATACCGCCCACGCGACCTCCGAGGAGGCGATGGAAGAAACCCTCAAGATGCTCGATGTTTACGTTGACTTCGCCCAGAACGAGGCGGCCATCCCCGTCATCCCCGGCCGAAAGAGCGACGCGGAGAAGTTTGCGGGCGCGGTGAACAGCTTCACCATCGAGGCCATGATGGGCGACCGCCGGGCGCTCCAGTCCGGCACGTCGCACTACATGGGCCAAAACTTCTCTAAGGCGTTCGATATCACATATCTCGATCAGAATAACCTGCTTCAGCACTGCTGGACGACCTCCTGGGGCATGAGCACTCGGATGGTCGGCGCGATCATCATGACCCACGGCGACGACAAGGGCCTCATTCTGCCTCCAAGACTTGCGCCCATCCAGGCGGTGATCGTCCCGATCTACAAGACGGACGAGGAGCGGGCGAGCGTCCTCTCATCCGCCGAGGAAGTCTCGAAGAGCCTTCAATCGGCGGGCATCCGGGTGAAGCTCGACTCGCGCGAGGAAGCCACCCCCGGCTGGAAGTTCAACGACTGGGAGATGCGGGGCGTCCCGCTCAGGATCGAGATCGGCCCCCGGGATGTTGCGAACAAATCAGTTGTTCTCGCCCGGCGAGACATCCCCGGCAGGGACGGCAAGTCGTTCGCAGATTGGGAAGGCCTCGAATCGGCTGTTTCGGAGATGCTCGTCACCATCCAGCAGGCTCTCTTCGACAAGGCGCTCAAGTTCCGCGAGGAGCACACCCATCGGCCAACGACCTTCGAGGAGTTCAAGTCGGCGGTCGAGGACGGCTTCGCCCAGGTCTGGTGGTGCGGCAATCCAGAGTGTGACGATAAGATCAAAGAAGAGACCAAGGCCTCCAACCGCTGCATCCCGCTCGATCAGCCGGGGGGGACGGGCAAGTGTATAGTCTGCGCATGCGAGTCCACCGCAATGGCGATCTTTGCAAAGGCGTACTAGATGAAATGGTTTGTCATCGCCTGCTGCCTGGCAGCCCAATGCGCATTCGCGGATACCGCGATATCCCTCGCCGGCACGTGGCGCTTTGCCCTCGATCCGCAGAATGTCGGCATCAGCGAGAGTTGGTTCAACAAGTCCCTCCCCGAGACGGTGATGCTCCCCGGGTCGACCGACTCGAATCGGAAGGGCACGCGCAATACTCGCAAGCCCGACTTATCCCATCCCAGCCGCCTCTACGAGTATACCGGCCCTGCCTGGTATCAGCGCGAGATCACCATCCCCCGAGAGTGGAAGGGCAAGCGGATAACCCTCTTTCTCGAACGCTGCCACTGGGAGACACAGGCCTGGCTGGATGGCAAGCCCTGCGGAATGCAGGACAGCCTCTGTGTGCCTCATGTCCACGAATTGAGCGCAAGCCCCGGACACCATCGCCTCACCATCCGAGTGGACAACACGATCAAGTACAACGTCGGCAGCTGGGCGCACTCCATCACCGAGGAGACCCAGACCAACTGGAACGGCATCGTCGGCCGAATGGAGCTTCAGGCGACGCCCAGTACCTACATCGAAAATGTCCAAGTCTACCCTGAATCCAAAGGCATCAGGGT
>DASRZD010000262.1:0-2750 GCA_035686805.1 Armatimonadota bacterium | reverse complement strand
TGTTCTGGAATGGTCACCTGGGAACCAAGTGGCCCCGACACGGCAACCCTCATCCCCTTGGAAATCCATGGCCAGACTACCTTCCAATTCGCCATCGTGTAAGGGCCGACGTTGTACATGGAGTAGAAGGGATCGGAGGGCTTGAAGTACTGGCGATAGCCGGAGCGGCCGCGCAACGTTCCGCGCGCCGGTTTCTTGGGATCGCCCTCGAACTGCTTCAGGTAGCCGTAGGTCTTGGGCCAACGGCGTTTCATTTCGGATTCAGGAATGCCTGTCCTTGTCTCTGGGTCTTGTGCCAGAATAATGTGGGCCGATGGTTCGGCGTGCCATCGCTGAACGTCACGGCCCCGAAGAAGCGGGTAAACCAGGTCCGGCTCGATGACCGTCTCTATATGTTTGACCTTGATCTTGCCAACATCATGCAGGTTTTCGATCACAAGTTCGCCATTGGGACGCTTCTCCAGGATGCGAATCCAATAGACCCCATTCAACCACGTGCAGCAACCGGCGTAGGCCTGGTAGTCGCTCTGACCGATTACTTTCTGAATGCCGGAAAGCGCTTGCTTCGGCGCGGTGAGCCAAGGAGAAGTCGGCTTGTTCGGGTCCACTGGCAACGCGCCCATCTTCGTAGCAGTGACCAGCGCGCGCGCCTCGTCCAGCGACACTTCTTGAGAAATGCGCGAAGGCCCACGCCAGACCGTATAGGGAACGGGATAGCTGAAGGCTCGCCTGCGCTTTTCGCAAACGAACACAGCCGTTCGATTTGTCGCGCCTTCAAACACCTGTATGGCGCTCAGGTCCTTCACGTCCACCGGATTGAGATGAAACGTATTGCCGTCTTTGCTGAAGCGCAATTGGCGGAAGCCGTCGCCCGCGCCCTGTGTCTTGAAGACACTCTGCGTTATGACGAAACCGAGCCGCCCGCCATCGTCGAGGTAGTTGTCGACGGCGGAATACGTGAAGATCATGGAAAGGTCTTTCTTTCCACCGCCCAGCCGAGCCGCATGGCCGGTCAGGGTGAACAGCCCGTATTCCACCCACAGGGGTTTCATGCTGTCGCGGTATTCCTCGGGCAGACTCTCCCAGTTTACCCAGGGCGGATTGCCCGCCACGTAGTCCACTTTGCCAATGAAGAGGGGCGCAAAGGCATTCTTGATGATCCGTGCCCAAATGCCATTCTTATTGTCGGCGTCGAGTTGCTGGAGATGGCGATAGAGTTCCTTGTGGAGTTCGGCTTCGGTTACGGGGATGGCCTCGGCCTCGCAGCGTTCGAGGAATTCTTTGGGCGAATAGCGGTTGCGGATACACGTCTCCAGAGTGTCGGCATAGCGGCCGATATGGTCGCGGTTCTTGGCGACTTCCGTGGGGATGTTGAAATCGCCCGCGCTGGTCTTGAGTTGTCGGGCATTGCCCAGGCCGCCGGTGAAGAGGTCGCCGTATTCCGACGGCGTCATGATCGAGTCGCAGAGATAAACGGGCAGTTCGATGTCGCCGCCGTGCCGCAAGAGATCGCGGATCGCCATGAGGTAGTTGGTGCGGGCGGCCATGACGGCCAGGGGATTGAGGTCGAAGCCGATGATATTGCTCAGAACCTTGCGCAGGAGTTCGTCCTCGCCGAAGCCGCATTCGTGGCGGTGTTCGTCGTACCATACCTTGACGCGGTTGAGGGCCATGACGAGGAAGGTGCCTGAGCCGCAGGCGGGATCGAGCAAGCGTTTGTCCGGGTTTCCATCGTAGCCCAGTTCATCGAGGACGAGTTCGGCCAGCCAGTCGGGCGTGTAGTATTCGCCGAGGTCGTGACGGACGGACTTGGGGAAGAGTTGCTGGTACAGTTGCTTGAGCAAGTCGCGCGATTCGGCGGGGTCAACGCTGAGCGTAGTCGGGTCGAACTGGTCCAGGGACTGCGTCATGGCACGGACGGCGTCAGCGCAGCCGTCGTTCCAGGCGTCGAGATACCATGAGAAAAGGTCGCCTTCAAGGAAGTTGCGGATACCGAGCTGCGACCAGATGCCGCCCTGTTCGAGATTGCGGAGTTCGTCGCGAAGCTTGGCCGATGTCGGAGCGGAAATGAGTTTCTTGAGCGCTGACGTTCCGAGTGGCGAGAAAGAGGCGACAATCTCGGCGGCCAACATCTTGATGAAGATTGCATAATAAGTGTGGACCGCGAACAGGAGTTCGGCCGCGTTGGGATTGGGTACAGCATAGTGCTCGGCTAGTTTGCTGACCTTGGTGTTTCTGCCGTGGATATCGTAGCCGCAGACCTCTCCGAAGAGAATCTGCCACTGTTTGAAGAATGTCTCGGCCTTCGGACTCTTCGTTCCATGGATCGCCTCGTAGAAGTTGTGGACTCCTTTCTGGGCAATGTCGGTATTGCCTTCCGAACCGAAGATGCTGGACAAGTTCTCCGGTGTAAATGAGAGCCCTCTTGCGCCAAGCGATAGCAAGGCACGAAGCAGACGGCTGACTGTGTGTGGTGTAACAGGCTGCGGATCCTCGACGTCAAGCTTATTTCGGCGCATCCGTACGAAAACAAACGTATCGCCGTCGCACCCCACGCCGAATATGCGTTCAATCCCGACGTGCTCCTCTGCCTCGAGATCATGGAACCGTTGCTTGATCTGCTTCACTACAGCCCTGACACCCGGCGCATTCTTGTCTTCGATGATCTTCCCCGGCCCTTTCGGATACTTATATTCGATGACAACCCCGCCATACTTTGAATCGACCCGTCCCCCAGCGAGACCATACTC
>DASRZD010000261.1:0-2967 GCA_035686805.1 Armatimonadota bacterium | reverse complement strand
CACGTAACTCGTACAGTTCAAGCTGACCTATACGCAGATCAAGCTCCAAATCAGATTGCGGCAGATAATCGTATGCCCAGCATTCCAGGGTGCTCTTGCCATATCCCGAATCCAGCGCCATCAGCCAGGGGATATGCCTGTCCGGTAGCCAGAGCTCGTAGCTGCCCGTACCATTCGTGGATGTGGCGACTCCAGGTACGCAAGCCTGCACGACGGCCTCGATCGGTTTATCGTCGAAATCCGTTACTTTGCCGCTCACACGGTATACTCGCAGGCCGGTCGTCTCCTCGAAGCGACATGATCCCTGGGCCGCCCACACGTGTATTGTCCAAGGATCAGGGAGCGGTTCGCCCAATTCCCATGATTGATGGATGCATCCATCCTGCGAGGCAGCGGATGACTCCAATGCGACCAGTTTGCGGCTCTCTCTGTTAAGAACGGTAGCGCCGAGTTTCCACGAGCCGGCGCTGGGGAGACCCTTCAAGTCAACAACCAGCGCAGGAAATCCTTTGTTAGTCATCTCATCTCCCCTCAATGGGTGACGAATGGTCTTGTGCCAGCGAGGATTGTTGCAGAGGTAAGCTTTGACTTGCGGATACCGCAGAGCATTCATGCCGGATGCTCCCTGAGTTCGCTTTTGCTCGATTGCTTCATTGGCAGGCGTGTCGCTCATAACTCCAAGCCCGTGAGCCCCAATTGTGACTGCAGCCGCTGTCTTTCCAACATTTTTGAGAAATCGCCTTCGGTTCAAGCGCCGAGCATCGCCATTATGCTCCGGAGCAATGTAGTCCAGATCGTCTGAGTTCATAGTTCCAGTTTCCGCTCGCCGACGGGTTGGACTTCCTCGGGGGCGCAAGTACTTGCCATTCGGCAGCGATGGGATGACCATTCCCGGAGATCGTCAATGCGCTCTTTCATGGTTCGGGAGAGCGGGACGGACTGCTCGGCACACGACCGGATGTCATCACACGCGACCTCACGTTCACCGCTGAATGCCTTGTAGAGCCCATCAATGACCGCCTGCTCGATCTCCGCGCCGCTGAATCCCGCCGTATTCGACGCGAGCGATTCCAGGTCGAACTTGGCAGCGTCTCGCTTGCGCTTCCTGAGGTGGATTTCGAATATCTCCTTTCGCTCCTCGGCAGATGGGAGGTCAACGAAGAAGATCTCGTCAAAGCGCCCTTTCCTCAGCAGCTCGGGCGGAAGCATGGAGATGTCGTTTGCGGTCGCCACGACGAATACCGGCGCAGTCTTTTCCTGAAGCCACGTGATGAACGAAGCAAAGACCCTGGCGGTCGTGCCGGCGTCGCTGAACGAGGAACTCTCCGTGCCTGCGAAGCCTTTTTCGAGCTCGTCAATCCACAGTATCGCCGGTGCGACCGACTCCGCGACGGCGATCGCTCGGCGGACGTTCTCCTCCGACGAGCCGACGATCCCGCTGAATACCTTGCCCACATCCAGTCTCAGGAGCGGGAGCTTCCAGAGGGATGCCACGGCCTTGCAGCACAAGGATTTCCCGCAGCCCTGGACGCCCAGGAGCATGATGCCCTTCGGCTGGGGCAGGCCGAACTCCCGGGCCTTCTCGGTGAAGGCGAGGGAGCGAGTCCGCAGCCACTCCTTGAGCAAATCCATGCCGCCGACATCCGCGAATTCCTCGGTGGCGCGATAGTATTCCAGCAGGCCGGACTTGCGGATGATCTGCTCCTTTTCCGAGATGACGATGTCCAGATCGAAGCAGTGCTCCTCGACCAGCGACTTGGCGAAGACGTTCTCCGCCTCGTTGGCGGTGAGGCCCTGAGCGGCCTTCAGCACCAGTTCGCGCTGCTCGGGAGTGAGATCAACGCAAATCTGTTTGTTGCCCTTGACCGACTGGATGATCCCCTCAAGGAGCTTGTCGAGTTCCGCCTCAGTCGGAAGCGGGTAGTCAACAACTGTGACTTCCTTCTCCAGTTCGGGGGGCAGTTTCAGGACCGGCGACAGGATGACCAGCGTCTTATAGCTGGTTTTCAGGGCATTGGTGAGATCCCTCAGCCGGCGGGTCGTGGCGTTATCGCTTATGTAGGCGTGGAAATCCTTGAGGACGAAGACAGCCTGGTCTCGCGAGTCCATGATGAAATCCAGGGCGGCGAGCGGGTCGCGGGTGGCATCGTCATGCATCTGGGGAGTGATCCCCATGCCCTGAGTGATGGTCCAGGTGTAGATCTTCTTGCCCCGCGAGGCGGCGATCGCCCGGAGCACATCCTCTACCCGCTTCTCCTCCCAGGAGATGATGTAAATGATCGGGTAGCGAGCGCGTATCAGGGTCTCGATATCGGCGTCAACCTTGTTTCCGTTCCCAGGCAAGGCGAATTCCCCCCAGGCAAATGTGCCTCGGGGAGATTATAGCGAAAATGAGCAAGGTATACAAGGAGTATGGGAGTTTGGGGGTATGGGGGTTAAGCTCCATACCCCGAGGCTGAGGATGTCTACGCTGCTTTCTTCTGCTCAAAGTCAAGAGTCTTGACCACGGGGTGCTTGTCTGAAAGGAAAGCCAGGATTAGCAGCCCGGGCAGCCCGAATAGGCCCAGCATGCCCAATACGCCGGTGTAGCCTTTCCCAATGGCATAATTGCAGCAGCCAACGATGAAGAGTGCTTGCCCGACCACAAGAGTGAGTATTCCCAACAGGGCGATAGCCTGGCTGTGGGTGCTGGCGGCGGCCATGCAGATGGCAAATCCCAGGATTTGCAGGAGGATTCCAAGACCTGCCCATATATTCGTCTTTTTCGTGTATCCGGGTAACATGCGCTGTCTCCTTTGTTAGTTGAGTGCTCAGCTACTAAGGATTATCGGCAGATGGCGGCAGAAGGTCAGATCAGTGGCTTGCCGGCTTCAGCACAAACACCGGGACTTCGGGTGGGCAGTGGATGCGGAAGGGGATGCTGACGAGACCGATGCCGCGGCTGACGTAGGTTCGGATGCCGTTTAT
>DASRZD010000260.1:0-14752 GCA_035686805.1 Armatimonadota bacterium | reverse complement strand
GGGACAAACCCCAGTATCCTCCCCAGATAGCTATAGGTCAGCAGCACGGCGGCGAGCACAACGGCGACCATGGTCAGCGCCAGCGGACGACTCGGCCGGCTCGCAAGCGGGTTTCCCGGAGTTCGGATGACGAAGATCACCAGCGTCTGAGTCGCCAGCGACTCAATGAACCATCCGGTGTGAAATAGTCTTTCGCCGGCGTTGAAGCCATAAAGCAGCACACCGAATGTCAGGAAATCGTAGACCGAGCTGATTGGGCCGATGATCAGCATGAACTGCCGGATGAAGGAAATGCGCCATCTCTTCGGCTGACGAAGCATCTCCGGATCAACTCTGTCGCTGGGGATGCTGACCTGCGATGTATCGTAGAGAAAGTTGTTCAGCAGAATCTGAGTCGGAAGCATGGGAAGGAACGGCAGGAATAGGGAGGCCGCCGCCATGCTGAACATGTTGCCGAAGTTGGAGCTTGTCCCCATCGTTATGTATTTCATGATGTTGGCGAAGCTCCGGCGGCCTTCCAGAACGCCGTCGTGCAGCACGGCAAGATCCTTCCGCAGGAGGATGATTTTGGCCGCATCCTTGGCAACATCAACCGCATTCACCACCGAGACCCCTATATCCGCTGAATGCATCGAGGGGGCGTCATTGATCCCGTCTCCCAGAAAACCGACTACGTGACCTCTCGACCGGAGCGCAGTGATCACCCGGTTTTTCTGCTCCGGTGAAGCCCTGGCGAATATGGCCCCATGCTCGGCATGCCAGGCCAGCGCGCCGTCATCCATGTGATCAACCTCGCTCCCGACGATGACTTGCTCGGTTGGAAGCCCTACATCGCGAACGATCTTCCGGGTCACATACTCGTTATCTCCCGTCATGATGATGACGCGAATGCCGTCATCCATCAGCGCGCGAAGGGTTTGCCCCACATCCTCCTTCGGCGGGTCGAGAAAGCCCGCGAACCCAATGAGGGTCATGTCATGCTCATCGGCTTTGCCGTATGAGAGCTGTTCCGGAACCACCCTGACGGCAACTCCGATCACACGATAGCCGTCCTCACTGAAGCTCTTGTAGGTCATATCGGCCGCCTCCCGACATTCTACGTCGAAGGGCTTGGTCTCGCCGTCCAATTCGACACAGGTGCAGACGTCATAGATATTCTCGACAGCTCCTTTCGTGACCAGGAGTCTCTCATTCTCTCGCTGGACGACCACCGACAGCCGCCGCCGCTCGAAGTCGAACGGTATCTCCTCGATCTTCCGATATTCGTGAACGTCCGGCTGCTGATGGCGTAGAACGGCGTCATCCAGGGGACTTCGGACTCCGGTCTCGAAGTAGCTATTCAGGAAGATCATGCTCAGGACTCTTTCGTCCTCACGTCCCCGGACGGTGACATGCCTCTCCAGCACCACCTCTCCGAGCGTGATAGTGCCCGTCTTGTCAGAACAGAGTATGTCCATACTCCCGAAGTTTTCGATTGACGCAAGCTGCTTGACGATCACGCTTTTCTTCGCCATGCGCTGAGCGCCCTTCGCCAGTGTGACCGAGATGATCATGGGAAGGAGCTCGGGGGTCAGGCCGACCGCCAACGCCACCGCGAACAGAAACGACTCAAGCAAGGGACGCTGAAAGAGGCTGTTCACCAGGAAGACAAAAAGCACCAGCAGGATGATCACTCGGGTGATCAGCAGCGCGAAATGCCTTATGCCGCGGTCGAACTCCGTTTCGGGAGGGCGCTCGGCAAGCCTCGCTGCGATTGCCCCAAATGAAGTCGAGCTGCCGGTCCGAACCACGACTGCTTTGCCGTATCCGCTTTGGACCGCCGTTCCCAGGAAGACGCTGTTCTCGGCGTCTGTGATATTGTGAGGGCCGTCGGGCAGATCCTTGACTTCCTTCTCGACGGGCATTGACTCTCCCGTGAGGGCCGACTCGCGGACATAGAGATCCTTCTCCTCGAGCAGGCGGCAGTCGGCGGGAACGAGGCTTCCGGCGGTGAGCTTCACGACGTCCCCTGGTACTAGGTCTGTGATCGGAAGCTCTTGCTCCTCGCCGTCGCGGAAAACCGACGCCGTGGAAGCCACCTGCTTCCGAAGCTCCTCCGCGGCATGGCTAGCCTGGAATTCCTGATAGAAGTTCAAGAGGACGCTCAACAACACCATCGTAATGATTATGCTGGCATTGATCCTCTCTCCAAGAGCGAATGAGATGGCGCTGGCAACCAGCAGGATTATGACAAGTGGATTGGCAAAGAACCGAAGGAACTGCAGCAGGACTACAAAGCGCCTTTGGCGGACTAGGCTGTTCGGGCCGAACTCTCTTAGCCGGCACTCAGCCTCCTCGGTGGATAGCCCCTGGGGTGCAGTATCAAGCTTTCTCAGCAGCCCATCAAGTGGAATGCTCCAGAAATGGTTCAGGTCGCTGCGGTTGCTCATACATCAGGCGTTATACCCGTTTCAACCGCGCTGAACTTCATGACTGGCACTTGGCCGGGCATCTGTGATAGCGGCTCGTTCGCTTCTGGGGGCTAATCTCTGACGACCCGCAGTTTCTGCCCGTGACCGCTGATCTTCTCCAGAGGCACGCCTTCCCCTTCCTCTACTTCCTTGCTGGCCGCACGCAGATGCTTCGCCGAGTCCTCGGGCGAAGTCGCGTTGATGTAAATGCCGGCCCCCATCTCGAATCCCGCCTGAATGGTAAGCCTGGGCAGGACCTCCAGATGCCAGTGGAAGACGTGCTCCTTTTCGGTCTCGAAGGGCGAAGTGTGCAAGGTATAGTTGTACGGAGGATTTTGCAGCACTCGGCCAATGCGACCCAGCGCATCCTGAAGCACATTGACGAATCCCGGTATGAGCCGCTCGGCGTCATCAACGAACGATCGGCTGTGCTGCTTCGGGATGACCCATGTTTCGAACGGGAATTTCGGCGCAAAGGGCTCGAATGCGAGGAAATCATCAGTCTCGACAATGACTCGCTGACCGAAGTTCAGCTCCTGGCGGATCATGTCGCAGAACAGGCAGCGATCGTGGTAGCTATAGTAGAGATCGGCGCCTTCCATCTCGGTCCGAACTTCCGTCGGGACCATGGGCAGTGCGACCAACTGCGAGTGCGGATGCTCCAGTGACGTGCCCGCGACCTTCCCATGATTGCGGAAGACCATCACGTACTTGAACCGCCGGTCCTTGGAGAGATCCATCATCCTCTGGCGGATTGCCCACCAGACCTGCTCCGCCTGAGCCGGCTCGATACTCGACATGCACTTATTGTGCATGGGTGTCTCGATGATCACCTCGTGAGCTCCCACGCCGTTCATGAAGTCGTACATGCCGTACCCCGAGCGATCCAGATCCCCCTCGATCGCGAGCGCGGGAAATTTGTTCGGGACGACCCGCACATGCCAACCGGGCGAATTCGGGCTAGCCTCTCCATCGTGGAAGGCAAGGACCTCCGGCGGGGTTTTCTCCTCATTCCCAGGGCAGAACGGGCAATTCTCCACGTACTCGGGCTTTGAGCCACAAGTGTCCTCCACCACGAAATCCGAAGGCCTCTTACTGCGCTCCGTGGCGATAATCACCCATTCCCTGGTGATTGGATCTTTCCTCAACTGCGGCATGCTGCGTACTCCTCCGTGAACAGAAAAACATAATGCGTAACGAGTAATCCGTAAACCTGTTCCGGTTACGCATTACTCGTTACTCGTTAAGCGTATTTTAATCTTCGGCTTTGGATGCCGCCTCCTGTAGGGAGAATGGGCAAGCCCTATCACGGAAAATAACTCCTTGAATTCGCTACGGCAATAAAGTATAATGCCCACAGAAACCGGAGGATTCGCGTGCGCGCTGAGATGATCTCGGTGGGAACCGAGCTGCTTCTGGGGCAGATCGTAGATACCAACGCCCCTTATCTAAGCACAGTGCTCTCCGCCCTCGGTATCGACGTTTACTACCGCATCACGGTTGGAGATAATGCCGCCCGGCTTGCGGAGACGCTTCGAACAGCGCTCTCGCGGGCGGACCTGGTGATAACCATCGGCGGCCTGGGGCCTACTCAGGATGACTTGACCAAGGAAACCATTGCCAAGGTCCTGGGCGAGCAGATGGTGATGGACCCGGAATCGGAGAAGGTGATCAGAGCCTTTTTCGAGCGCCGGGGACTTCAGATCGCGCAGAGCAATCTGAAGCAAGCCCTCAAACCGGAAACCGGTATGCCGATGCCGAACAGCGTGGGCACTGCTCCCGGGGTGATAGTCGAGAAGGCCGGCAAGATCGTGATCGCCCTTCCCGGCCCGCCCGGAGAGCTGATGCCTATGGTGGAGAAGTCGGTAATCCCCTACCTCAGCCAAAAGGCCCTGGGCGCCCCGACGGTTCTGGTTTCCCGAATCCTTAAAGTGGTCGGCATTGGGGAGTCCGCCGCCGAGGAGAAAGTCAAGGACCTCCTCAGCAACCGGAATCCCACTATTGCGCCATATGCCGGTGCGGGCGAAGTCCAGTTCCGCATCTCCGCGAAGGCATCCAACCGAGAAGAGGCCCTCGAGCTGATAGCCGGTCTCGAGCAGAAGGCTCGGGAGCGGCTCGGAGAGTTCATCTATGGCGTGGACGAGGAAACCCTGGAGTCGGTCGTGGTGCATGCGCTCATCGAGCGGAAGCTCACTCTCGTGCTGGCGGAATCCTGCACCGGCGGACTGATCGCTCACCGGGTGACGAATGTCCCTGGAAGCTCTAATACTTTCCTGGCGGGGATCGTGTCTTATAGTAATAGGGCCAAGTCCGACTTCCTGGACGTGCCCGAGGATCTGATTTATACTCACGGGGCGGTCAGCCCGGAAGTCGCCGAGGCGATGGCGAACGGGGCGGCGGCTCGAACGGGCGCGGATATCACTTTGGGAGTGACGGGGATCGCAGGCCCGGGAGGCGGTTCGGCCGAGAAGCCGGTCGGCCTGGTCTACATCGGCCTGAGGACTCCCGATGGCACGAGCGCAACGAAGAATGTTTTCGGCGGCAGCCGAACCGAAATCAAGCTGAGGGCATCGCAGGCAGCGCTGAACCTGGTGCGGACATGGTTGCTGCGTGATGCGTAATGCGTGAGGGAAGACCTTCCAGAGTTACGGATTACGCATTACGGATTACGGATTGGTCATGGACAAAGTACGCACATTCGTAGCAATACCGATCCCTGCGGAGATCAGGCGCAGGCTGGTGGAAGTCGAGCAGGACCTCATGCCGGCGAAGGCGGGCGTGAAGTGGGTCCCTGAAGACAATTTCCACGTCACGCTGAAGTTCCTGGGGTACGTCGAGCCGGAAAGGCTGGAGGCAATCGCCCGCGGAGTCGAGGCGGCCATTCAGGGAACAGGCCCGTTCGAGGTCGAGCTGGCGGGAGTCGGCGCATTTCCGAAGATCACTCGGCCGAGCGTAGTCTGGGTCGGCGTCACCAGAGGCGGTCAGGAGATGATATCGCTGGCAGACCGTATTGATCGCGAGATGGCGAAGATCGGCTTCGAGCGGGAGAATCGGCCGTTCAGCCCGCATATCACCGTGGGGCGGGTGAAATCCCCGAAGAATCGGGGCTGGCCGCCGGAGAACCTGAGTGGGCTGAGAGAGTTGATCGAGAGGCATCAGAATCGTGAAGTCGGCTCATTCGGAGTCGAGCAGGTGAACATCATGAGAAGCGAGTTACGGATCACAGGTCCAATATACAGCGTAATCTCAGATTTCAAGCTAATGTTAATGAGTAATCCGTAAGGAGAAGGGAGAACGGACTTGGACAGCGGGAACGGCAAGGCAAAGGAGCAGGCCCTGGAGCTTGCCCTGAACCGTATTGAAAAGCAGTTCGGCAAGGGCGCAGTCATGCGGCTGGGCCAGGCATCACGATTGACTGTTGACGTGATCTCAACGGGTTCGCTGGCGCTCGACGTTGCGCTGGGAGTCGGCGGCATTCCCAGAGGGCGAATCACGGAGCTCTACGGCCAGGAATCCTCCGGCAAGACGACCATCGGCTATCATATCATCGCGGAGGCGCAGAAGGCGGGCGGGATTGCGGCGTTTATTGACGCCGAGCACGCGGTTGATCCCGCTTACGCCCGGACTCTCGGGGTGGATGTGGATTCCCTCCTGGTCTCCCAGCCGGACACCGGCGAGGAAGCGCTCGAGATCGTGGACGCCCTGATTAGAAGCGGGGCAGTTGAGGTAGTTGTCCTCGACTCCGTGGCGGCGCTGGTGCCGAAGTCGGAGATCGAGGGCGAGATGGGCGACTCGCACGTCGGCCTTCAAGCGAGGCTGATGTCCCAGGCCCTCAGGAAGATCGGCGGGTCGCTGAGCAAGTCGAATACCGCGGCGGTATTCGTCAATCAGATTCGGGAGAAGATCGGCGTGATGTTCGGCAACCCGGAGACGACCCCAGGCGGCCGGGCGCTGAAGTTCTGGTCATCCGTTCGGCTGGAAGTCCGCCGGGTCGAGACTCTCAAGCAGGGCACGGAGATCGTCGGCGTGCGGACGAGGGTGAAGGTCGTCAAGAACAAGGTCGCGCCGCCGTTCAAGCAGGCGGAATTCGACATCATGTTCGGCAAGGGGATCTCCCGGTCCGGCGGAATCCTCGACATGGCCACCGAGCTCGGTCTGATATCGAAGATCGGGACCTGGTTCGCCTATGGGGATCAGCGCCTGGGACAGGGTCGTGAGAACGCAAAGTCGTTCCTGGAAGAGCACGATGACCTGATAGATGCGCTCGAAGGCCGAATCCGCGAGGAGACCATCTACAAGGTGGTGCTGACACCGGAGGCTAAGGAAGAGGAGCCGGCTGAAGCTGATGCGTGATGCGTGAGGGAAACCTTCCGGGGTCACGAATCACGGATCACGAATCATGCCCAGAAGGTAGAGTGCCTTGGAACAGCGAATAAGTTCCATAGAGAAGGCAAAGGAAAAGGCTTTGAGGCTGCTGGATTATCGGCCTCGAAGCAGCAAGGAAATCGAACGCAGGCTGATGAAAGCCGGCTTCGAAGAGGAAGTAGTAGCAGAAACACTGAGACGCCTGGAGGAAGTGGGCCTCATTGATGACGCGGAGTTCGCCCGAATGTGGATCAACCACAGGAAGGCCGTGGGGAAGACCCGCATCAAATGGGAGCTCAGGCAGAAGGGCGTTCCGACGGAAGTAGTGGAAGAGGCTCTGTCCGGCATTGATCCCGAGACGGAGTATCAGTCGGCAATGAAGTCCGCTCGCGTTCGCTGGGCGAAAGACAAGAGCCCGGATGAGCGAACGAGGCGGCGCAGGCTCGCGGCTCATTTGCAGAGGAAAGGCTTCGGTTGGGACGTGATAAACAGCGTCCTGAACGAGCTTAGCGGCGAGCCCGATTAGAATGCATTACGGGTCCCGAGAGATCGGGACAGTCATTATCTCAAAGGAGGAACGTTCAGGTAATTCGTTTCACGATTCGTTATCGTGTTAGCCAATTCAAGGTCGTTGAAGTCGCTTAACCTCAATCCGATCAAAACACGGAGGTGAGGTAGACTGATGTGGTTGCAATACGCGGGATGCATTTTGGCATCCGTAGTCATACTGGTCATGGGATTCTTGCTTTGGGTAATCCCCTCAAAGCGCAGAGCAGATGAGCAATCTAGAGAAGCTCGAAGACTCAGAGAACAGACTGAAAGGGAAATAGAAACCAAGCGAAGAGAGATTCTCGTCGAAGCCAAAGACGAGGCCCACAAAATTCGGGCCGAGGTAGATCGAGAGAATCGTGACAGACGAGCTGACATTCAGAGGTTAGAGCGAAGGCTAACGCAGAAGGAAGAAGTTCTAGACCGCAGGCTTGAAAACCTGGAGAGAAAAGAAAGATCGCTGACTGCCAAAGAGCAGGAGGCCGATAAGCTTAGTCAGGAAGCGAGCAACCTGATACAGCAACAGCGCGAGGAGCTTCAGCGCATTTCGGGACTCACGGCCGAAGAGGCAAAGGGCCTGCTGCTGAAGATGATCGAAGACGAGACCAAGCACGAAGCCGCGCGCCTGATCAGGGACATCGAGACTCAGGCAAAAGAAGAAGCGGACAAGAAGGCAAGGAACATAATCAGCCTTGCCATTCAACGCTGTGCAGTGGATCAGACGTCCGAGACCACTGTGTCGGTAGTCCCCCTCCCCAATGACGAAATGAAGGGCCGAATCATCGGCCGCGAGGGGCGGAATATACGGGCGTTCGAGACTCTCACGGGCGTTGACCTGATCATTGATGACACCCCTGAGGCGGTCGTGCTTTCGGGGTTCGATCCGGTAAGGCGCGAGGTGGCCCGAATCTCCCTGAGCAACCTCATCTCGGACGGGCGAATTCATCCCGGCCGGATTGAGGAGATGGTGAATAAGGCCCAGGCCGAGGTTGAGACGCATATCCGCGAGGCCGGCGAGCGCGCCGTATTCGAGGTCGGTGTCACCGGCATCGACCCGGAGCTTGTGAAGCTGCTGGGCAAGTTGAAGTTCAGAACCAGCTATGGCCAGAACGTCCTCGATCATTCGGTCGAGGTGTCCCATCTCTGTGGCGCGATGGCATCCGAGCTGGGCGGTAATGTGGCGCTCGCACGCCGAGCCGGCCTGCTCCATGACCTGGGGAAGGCGGTTGACTTCGAGGTTGACGGGCCTCACGCGACGATCAGTGCGGACCTGACCCGAAAACTTGGCGAGCATCCGGAGATCGTCCATGCGGTCGGGGCTCATCACAACGATGAAGACCCGCAGACCATGGAGGCAGTCCTGGTGGCGGTCGCGGATGCGATTTCGGCGGCCAGGCCGGGCGCTCGTCGCGAGACCCTGGAGACGTACGTGAAGCGCCTCCAGCGCCTGGAGACCATTGCAGACTCCTTTGACGGAGTGGAGAAGACTTATGCAGTCCAGGCGGGCAGAGAGATTCGTGTGATGGTCAAGCCGACCGAGATTGACGATCTGGCGGCGGCGAAACTGGCGCGCGATACCGCGAAGAGGATCGAAGAGGAGATGGAATATCCCGGCCAGATAAAGATCACGGTCATCCGTGAGACCCGGGCCGTTGACTATGCGAAGTAGCGATGGGGCGAGGAGAGATGGGGTGATGGGGCAACCCCCACGCTCCCATACTCCCACACTTCCATACCCTATAGGATAGAGAAAACGTTTGCGTATACTATTCATCGGTGATATCATCGGCAGGCCGGGCAGGCAGACTGTCGCCCGGCTGCTGCCCGAAATAAGGGAGGAGTTTCGCCCGGATTTCGTGATTGCGAATGGTGAGAATGCCGCCGGTGGAATGGGGATCACCCAGGATACCGCGAGGGAAATCCTCAATGCCGGTGTTGACGCCATAACCCTGGGCAATCATGTCTGGAAGAAAAAAGACATCTATCCCTACCTTGACCAGGAAGCGCGGGTCATAAGGCCGGCGAACTATCCGGCCGGATGCCCTGGTCATGGCTGGTCGGTTTTCAAGCTGGAGGCGGGAAGGCTGGGTGTAGTCAACCTCTGCGGCCGGATATTCATGGAATGCCTTGACAACCCTTTTCTCGTTGCCGACGCCATACTGGAAACCTTATCGGTGGAAACAGACGTCATAATAGTGGATTTCCACGCAGAGGCGACGTCGGAAAAATCGGCCTTCGCATGGTATATGGACGGACGTGCCGCCGCAGTGATCGGCACGCATACGCATGTGCAGACGGCCGACGAGCGCATATTGCCGAACGGGACGGCCTATATCACCGATGTGGGGATGACCGGCCCGAGGGATTCCGTTATAGGCGTCAGGAAGGAACTGATCATTTCGAAGTTCCTCACCCTGATGCCCGCCAAGTTCGAGATATCGGAGGACCAGACGTTTCTATCGGCGGTAATAGTGGATGCCGACCCTTCCACCCATAAGGCGGTTGGGATCGAACGCCTGCAAAGAAAGTGATCCGACGTTCGCTAAAGCTATGTCGGATAGAATTGGAGGAAGTTTTTCAATGAACAGAGCCTTCATAAAATGGATGCTGGCGCTGGCCGTAGTCATCCTGATTATCCAGACGGGGGCGTTCGCCCAGGGAGTGTTCGCCCGCAAGGAACAGATCGTTTACAGCGGAGATCCGATAGACCCGGATGCCATGAAGCTGGGAGCCTGGGGCGGCGGCTCTTGTGAAGAGTCGTCCCAGAACGCATACGGCGGCAGCCGCTCCATCAAGGTGACGCCGAAGGACCTCTATTCCGGCGGCCGTATTGATTTCCTCAAGCCCCTGGACCTCAGCAAGTCTTTCGCAGAAGACGATGGCTATATGCAGATAATAACGAAATTCTGGGGCGCCCAGGTAGGCTATGATGCGCTGACTGTCGGGCTGGGAGCGGCCGGGAGCACGGACATGTATGGAGGCGTCTACCAGTCCAGGCAGGTGCGCAGAGTGCGCGTCGTGCTGTTCTTCGAGGGCGGGCAGTCCACGGAAGTTCAGATGGATCTTTCGGGCTTCAAGCTCCAGGAAGACGGATGGATGGTGGTCTCATTCCCGCTTGCCGCCCTGAAAAGCAAGCTCGGTCTCCCCGATTATAAGCTTGAGCGCCTGGCAATCGCTGGTGACGGCTCTGAGGCGTTCCACGTCGGCGAGATAGCGACCATTCGGGATTCGACGCCCATCATACCGGGGGGCGGTGAGTCGAAAGAGGTTGCCAGGAATTACCCGATAGCGTTCCAGGCGTTCTGCCGGGCAGGCGCAACTCCAGTCAAATACTCGTGGGATTTCGACAATACGGATGGAATCCAGGAGCAGGCTACTGGGGATCTGGCATATCACACATTCACCAAGGCAGGCAATTTCCAGGTGACGCTGACGGTGTCCGATGTCTTCGGCATCAAGAAGCCTGCAACAGCGACGGTGGAAGTGAAAGTCAATGAATAAAGGGAGACGATAGGTCCTATCGGTCCTATCGGTCTTATGATCAGCTCAGTAATCAAGAGCATGCGGCCGAAGCAGTGGACGAAGAATTTCTTCGTGTTCGCCGGCCTGCTGTTCACATTAGACAGCCCGCACCCCATAGACGACTACTTCAAGGTCGTGCTGGCGTTCGTCGTCTTCTGCCTCCTGTCGGGGGTCGTTTACATTGTTAACGATGTGAGGGATGTCCAGGGCGACAGGAAGCACCCCAAGAAGTCGAAACGTCCGATTGCCTCAGGTGCTTTGTCCGCTCGTGCGGCGTTGGTGTGGGCAGCCGCTCTTCTAGTCGTGGCAGCCGCCGTGTCTACATCCCTGAACAAGGCGTTCATCCTGGCCGGCGTGGCTTATCTCGCCCTGCAAATTGCATATACCTTCGCGCTGAAGGAGATAGTCATCCTGGATGTGATGGCGATTGCTTTCGGCTTCGTTATTCGAGCCGTGGCGGGTGCGGCGGCGATTAGTGTCAATATCTCTCCCTGGCTCTTTATCTGCACGATCTTGCTGGCGCTCTTCCTTGCCCTGGCAAAGCGCCGTGGGGAATTGGTACGGGTCGAGGCCGGGATGCCGAACAGCCGTGCGAGCCTCGATCACTACACTGTGCCGTTCCTGGATCAGCTCATAGGGATTACCTCGGCCTCGACGATAATCGCCTATTCCCTCTATACCTTCTTCTCCAAGACCGGTGAGATACACCCCTTCATGATGGCTACTTTGCCATTCGTGATCTACGGCATTTTTCGCTATCTGCTGCTAATCCACCGGGAGGCCGATGCCGAAAGCCCCGAAATGCTATTGCTGACCGACAAGCCGCTCCTCATTGACATTGGCCTGTGGGCGATCGCCTGCGCGCTCATCGTGGCATCGAGGTAGTGCGGAGCGATCACTTGCCTAGCAAGTGGATGCTCATCTTGATGGCCCACAGCTTGCCTGTAGCGATCAGGTAGAGGAACGACCCCCCGAGGAAGATTAGAAATATCCCGCATATCTGCACTATCACCCGGTAGACGGTGGGATTGATGAGCCTGCGGCCGGTCGCGACCGCTATGCCGATCGCCAGATACCACAGAATATCGCCCATGATGTGGCCGAAGTAGAACGCGCAGATGGTGGAAACGGCATTCTGGGAGAGGGCGGCGAAGAAGGTCAGACCGATGGTCGCCCACCAGATAACCCAGTAGGGGTTCGAGATGCTGACCGCCATCCCGGTGAGAATGGGATTACGTAGGACGCCTTCGCCTCCGTCATTGGCGGTCGTTCGGATGTCCAGCGCTCCCCGCCTGGCATCACGGATCATGCCCCAGCCCATCCACAGGAGCATCAGTCCGCCGAGGACGGTTATTGTGCCGATAACCGGCCTGATCCTCAGGAAATGCCCCAGCCCAAACCACAGGCCCACGACGAGCACCAGTTCCAAAAGTGAGTGCCCGGCAACCAGTAAGACCGATGCCCTCATTCCCCGTCGCGCAGTCTGAGCAATGGTGACCGTCAGCAGCGGCCCCGGCATGAGCGCCCCCGAAAGCGCCGTGATGAACGAGAGGATGAATACGGATCCGACGGCCAAGCCTGTACCTCGCTGAACCCAGTCTAGCAATACGCCACAGAGGCTGTCAAACCACGAAGGAAGATCACTCGCTGTGGTAATGGGGACCGCGAACCTGTTCGCGCCAGTAATCGAGTAAATCGTTCAGAGTCCTGCCCATCGTAATGCTTGGCGACCACCCGGTAGCGGCCTTGAACTTCGAGCAGTCTCCGAGGGTGATGGGGGTGTCGGATGGGCGCATTCGCTCAGGGTCCGGGATGATGTCTACCCGTGAAGACGTCGAGGCAACGAGTCCGTCCAGCACCTGGCGCATGCCTACCGCTCTTCCGGAGCAGAGGTTATAGACCTCACCGGGGATGCATCTCTCGGCTGCCAGCACATACGCTTGGACGATGTCACGAACGTCGGTGAAATCACGCTTCGCGTCGAGATTGCCGACCATGATCTGCGGCGGCCTCAGTCCGGCCTCGATTTCGGCGATCTGACAAGCAAAGCTCGAGGCCGCGAAGACTTTCGACTGCCCGGGCCCGATGTGGTTGAATGGCCTGATTCTCACCACCGGCAGCTTGAAGGTCCGGAAATACTGCGCACCGAGCAAATCGGCACATGCCTTGCTGCATGCATACGGATTGGTCGGGTCCAGAGCGGCATCTTCCCCCACAGGCAGATCGGCTTCCGACACGGTTCCGTAGACTTCCGCCGAGCTCACAAGGATCAAGGAGCGGAGGCTTTCCATGCGGCGAAGCGCCTCCAGAATATGAAGCACGCCCATAACGTTTGTCTGGAACGTTCCGCCCGGATCCGCCAGCGATCGGGGAACAGAGCTTTGTGCCGCGAGGTGGTAGACGACCGAAGGCTCAGCTTGGCGAACGGCGGCTTCCACGCTGACGGGGTCTTCGAGGCGGCAGACGATCAGCTCCACCTCCGGCGGGGCTCCCGCCGTCACCTCATCGGGCGACAAGATCGTGCCATAGATACGAACGCCGCCGCGCTGTGTAAGAGCAGCAGCGAGGTGTGTCCCCACGAACCCCGAAACGCCCGTGATGAGTACGGATTCACCAGCCATTCAGGCCGCGGACCTCCTCCCGCCAGTGGTTCAGCAGGTCGGACAGCGTCTGCTGGAGCGGAATTTCCGGTTTCCAGCCGGTCTGTGCCTTGAACTTCGAGGGGTCGCCCTGGAGCAGCATGACATCCGACGGCCGCATACGAGCAGGGTCTTGGCGTATTTCTACCTCGGCGTCGGACATGAGGATAAGCATATCGAGCATTTCCTGAACACTGTAGGACTGGCCCGATGCGATCACGTAGACCTCCCCGGGCACACAGCGATTCACCGCCAGCCAGTATGCTCGCACGATGTCCCGCACGTCGCTCCAGTCTCTCTTGGCATCGAGGTTGCCTACGTATAGTACCGGTTCCTGCTTCCCGGCCTCTATGAGAGCGATCTGACGGGCGAAGTTGCTGGTTACGAAGACATGGCCGCGCCGGGGGCCTTCATGGTTGAAGGCGCGAGTGCGGATCGTCTTCAACCCGTGGCTCTTATGATACTGGTAGGCCATCATGTCCTGGGTGACCTTGCTCACCGCGTAGGGACTGAGCGGCCTCAGCGGATTGTCCTCGGTAATCGGCAGTTCGTTTGGATAGACCATGCCGTATTCTTCCGAACTCAGAGCCACCAGGATAGGACAGTCTATCCCCGTCATCAGCATTGCCTCAAACAGGTTTATCTGCATCCTGGGGTTCTCCAGCATGGTTGCGGTCGGCGAACTCCAGCTTGCAAGGACGTAGCTTTGGGCGGCGAGATGGAATATGAAATCCGGCTTCGATATCTCCAGCGCTTTGACGGCATTCGTAAAATCCGTCAACTCGCACTGGATAAGGTTCACCTTCCCCTTGAGGTGGGCTACGTTCTCCATGCGGCTTCGCCATCTGAATGTCCCGTAAATCTCGACGTCTTCGGATGTCGAGAGGAGATAGTCGGCCAGGTGGCTTCCGGCCATACCTGTAATACCAGTGATCAGAACCCTCATGCATCGCCCTCCAGCACGGCTACGGGAATGAAAAGCACCACGTAACCAGATAATGCGTCTGCGAACGCGCCCCCATTGAGCGCCTCCGCGTACCTAATTGTAGTGTCTGCCGGCTTGAGTGTCAACCACCGGTTGTCGCGGTGTGGATGTTCTGAGATTCTGTCACCCCCTAAGTGTTCTGAGAAAATGTCACCCCTGGGGTTGGTGGATGGCAGGTCTGGGGTCGTATGAGATAATGCTTTCTTGTTATGACCTCAGGAAAGATCGAGTTGAGTAAGAAG
>DASRZD010000259.1:0-4562 GCA_035686805.1 Armatimonadota bacterium | reverse complement strand
TGAGGCTCGGGGGTGTTGGGATTCGACTTCAGCGCCCGCCGGTATTGCTGGAGGGCCTTGAGCGGAAGCTCAGCGAATGCATAGGCGTCACCCAGATCTGTCCGATGGCCGGGAGTATTCTCCATGTGGGCGGCCTTCTTGTACCGAGTGATGGCCTGATGAACCCGCCCCTTGGCGAGGTGCTCTTCGGCAAGCTCTTTGTTGCCATCGGCAGTCGTGGGCTCGGGGCGCCGCTTCTCATTCTCAGTGATCGGCTCAGGCTGCTTCCTCTTCAGAAATTCAGGCAGTGGCAATCCAGGTAACATAGTTATTCTGCGGTGTCCAGGATCAGAGTCACTGGACCGTCGTTCTCAATGCTCACCAACATTTTAGCACGAAACCAACCGGTTTGCACCCCAATTCGCTCTTTTTCGAGACATTCGATATATCGGCGGTAGAGATCATCGGCTTTTTCGGGAGGGGCGGCATCCGTGAAGCTGGGCCTCCTGCCCTTGCGCGCATTGCCGTAGAGCGTAAACTGGGAGACGACCAGCGCCTGGCCTCGGATATCCAGCACCGACAAGTTCATCTTACCCTCGTCGTCCTCGAATATGCGCAGGTTCGCGGTCTTTTCGGCAAGCCAGGCTGCCTCGCGCTCGGTGTCATTCAGGCCGACCCCAAGCAGGACGACCAATCCCCGGCCGATGCTGCCGACGACTTCCTCGTCCACGGTGACTGATGCTGATCTTACTCGCTGGATGACTGCGCGCAGATGCCCACCCCCTAACCCCCTCCCTCAGTTGGAGGGGGAACTGACTAGCCGCTTTCCCCTGGCAGGCTCGTTCGGCGGACCTCCAGGATGTCGCTGAGGCTGCCGATGCGGGTCATCAGGTTGTTCAGATGCTTTGCGTCGGCTACCTCGATGGTCAGGTCGAACGATGCCGTCTTGTCGGGATGCGATGTGATCTTGGCAGAGAAGATGTTGGTCTTGGTCTCGCTGAACATGGCGGAGATATCGTTCAGCAGCCCCACGCGATCGAGGGACTCTATATGTATGCCGGTCTGGAATTTCTCGCTGCTCGATTCGGTCCACTCGACCTCCACCAGGCGGTCGGGCTCTTTTTCGCCATAGATGGCCAGGTTCGGGCAGCCCTTCCGATGGATGGTCAGTCCCCTGCCCCTGGTGACATATCCGACGACCTCATCCCCAGGGATCGGCGTGCAGCACTTGGATCGGCGGATGGCGACGTCATCCACGCCGCCCGCGACTATGCCAAGGCGTGCCTCCTCGGCAGGTCGCTTGCCGGTGACATTCAGACCGGCAGTAGGCGGCTGCATGGCTGCAAGCTTGTGGACGACCGTCAGCGCGGGGGTGTGGCCGTAGCCTATGGCGGCGAAGAGATCCTCGACCGACTGCACGTTGAGCGAGCTGGGAAGCTTCTCCAGGTGCTCGGCCTTGAGGAGCTCGTTCCGATCGAGGCCCAGGCGCTCGATCTCTTTCTCGATCATCTCTCGGCCCTTCGCGACGCTCTCCGCGTACCTCAGCCGCCGGAAATAGGCCTTGATTCGGCTGCGGGCGGTGGAAGTCTTGACGAAGTTCAGCCAATCGAGACTGGGCTGAGCATTGCTTCTGGAGATGACCTCGACTATGTCGCCGTTGCTGAACTTGTAAGTGAGGGGGACGATCCGCCCGTTCACCTTGCCGCCGACGATGTGATTGCCCAGGTCGCTGTGAATGCGGAACGCGAAGTCCACGGGCGTCGAACCGGCAGGCAGGTCAATGACGTCGCCCTTCGGAGTAAAGACGAATACCTGGTCGGCAAACAGGTCCTCCGTGACCCCTCTCAGGAACTCGATGTCGTCCTTCGCGTCCGACTGCCAGTCGAATAGCTGCTGCCTAAGCCATGTGAGCTTCCGCTCGAACTGCTGATCGGCCGAACCGCCTTCCTTATATTGCCAGTGGGCGGCGATTCCGTACTCGGCCATCCGGTGCATTTCCCACGTTCTGATCTGGATTTCCAGAGGCTCGCCCCCGCGAACCATGGCCTTCGTGTGGAGCGACTGGTACATATTCGATTTCGGTTTGGCGATGTAGTCCGCAAAACGTTCGGTTATCGGCATCCACTGGTCATGCACCACTCCCAGCGCGTGATAGCAGTCGGCGACCGTGTCCACGATGATCCTGACGGCAATTAAGTCATATATCTCGTCATAGTCCACCTCTTGCTTAAGCATCTTCTGGTAGATGCCAAAGAGATGCTTCGGGCGGCCGTGGATTTCGGCCTTGATGTGCTCCTTTTCGAACCGCTTCTTGATGATGGCGATGGCCTCGTCCAGCTCGCTTTCCCTTTCCTTTCGGGTCTTCGATACGCGCTCGACGATGTTCTTGTAGTCGTCGGGATGGAGGTGCTTGAAGGCGAGGTCCTCGAGCTGCCACTTGATCTGCCAGATTCCGAGACGGTGCGCGAGAGGCGCGTATATCTGGAGTGTCTCCGACGCCACCTTGATCTGCCGTTCGGGGGGCAGGGCCGAGAGCGTGCGCATGTTGTGCAGCCGATCCGCCAGCTTGATTACCATCACCCGGAAGTCCCTCGCCATCGCGAGGAAGATCTTGCGGAGGTTCTCGGCGCTTCGGGTGTCGGTGTGCCGCTTCTTGCCGTGCTCCAGTTCGGGCGCCCGCATCTCGAAATCGGCGAGTTTCAGTTTGGTGACACCATCAACGAGCTGAGCGATCTCCTTGTCGAAGGCCTTGGCAAGCTCGTCTACGTGAACGCCTGTGTCTTCGATCACATCATGAAGAAGAGCCGCCGCGATGCTTTTCGCGTCCATCTCGAGGTCGGTGAGGATGCTCGCGGTTGCCAGGGGATGGTTTATGTAGGGCTCGCCGGAGAGGCGAGACTGACCTTCATGGACGTTGGCGGCGAACTCATATGCCCGCCGAATGAGGTCCATGTCGGCTTTCGGATTGTATTTTCCTATCTTCTCGATGACGCCTTCGATCGTCACCGGCTGATTCTCCTTCGAAAACACGACAACTTCCAACTTTCAACGTTTCCCGCCGAGCGGGATCCCGTCCGTAGGCGGGACAACTTCCAACGTTCAAGCCGGAACTGGATCAAGCTGTTTTGGACTCGATCGCGTCCCCTATGACTGCATCGGAGGGCTTGGCGTCCCTCAACATCATCTGCACTCTTTCCTGTCCGTTGAAGTGGTTTATCTGAATATTATAACACACGTCAACCAGACTTCCAATACGGAAGGCGCTCTCCTGCGCACCCCAGCCGAACGCGACACACTCCAAGGCGGGGGGGGGATGGGGAGATGGGGCGATGGGGCGATCCGAAAAGCCGGACGGCGAGAGCTTGAGTCTCAAGTGAGTTTTGTTTGCCCCCATTCTGATCTTATCGAGTACCAGGACTCGCCTGCTAAGGAACACCGGCTCGGGATTGCCGCAGCCATAAGGCTCCAGAAGTTGAAGCTCATAAGCCAGGTCGGAGGTCACCGAATCAAGGTCGAGCTCGACATCAACGTCGAGCTGGGGCTGGAGGTCCGAATCGGTGAGGATTCCCTCGGCGATCTCGTTGATGGCGAGGCCGAACTCGGGGAGTTTTGCCATCTCGATGGATAGGCCTGCCGCCTTGGCGTGACCGCCGCATCGCTGAAGAAGATGCCCGCACTGGAGCAGAGCCTCATGGATATTGAAGGCGCTGATGCTCCTTGCCGAGCCGACTCCGGCCGTGCCCTCATCGTCAACCGCCACAAGGATGGAAGGCCGGGAAAAGCGATCGGTCACCTTGCTTGCCACAATGCCCACAATCCCCGGATGCCAGCTCGGGGAGAAAAGCACGAGCACCTTAGAAAGCTCACGGCTCATGACTTGTTCGATCGCCTCATTCGTGATCCGTTCCTGCTCGGCCTGACGATGCCTGTTATGGGATTCGAGGGCTTTGGCCAGTTCCATAGCCTCGCTATGATCCGTGGTCAGCAGGAGTTGGAGGGACAGGGAGGCGTCATCCAGGCGGCCGGCGGCATTCAGCCGGGGAGCGAGGCCATAAGCCAGCGTGTGACTCGTGATAGGCCTGCCCGTCCCGATCCCTCGGGGCCCGTTTGCGGCTGCGATATCGAGCAGGGCCGTGATGCCCTTCTTGCCGCTTCGGGGGATCTCCTGAAGGCCGTATTTGACCAGGATTCGGTTTTCATCGAGGAGGGGCACGATGTCGCCCACAGTGCCGATTGCCGCCAGATCGCAGAACCTCTGCCTGAAGGCCATAACATCGTAGCCGCACTCCTTAATGAGCGCTTCCGCAAACTTGAATGCCACCCCCACCCCCGCCAATCCTTTGAACGGATAGGAGCACCCGGGCTTGATCGGATTGACGATGCAGTATGCAGGAGGGAGGGTCGGGCCGACTTCATGATGATCGGTGACGATGACCTCGATGCCCAGGCTCACAGCATACTCGATTTCCTCGTTCGCGCACGAGCCGCAGTCCACCGTGATAATGAGCGTCACACCGTCTCTCTTCGCGGCATCCACGGCCTGCTTGCTCATGCCGTAGCCATCGCGCTGCCGGTGAGGAAGG
>DASRZD010000258.1:0-2613 GCA_035686805.1 Armatimonadota bacterium | reverse complement strand
CGACTGAGCCAGATGCGTGCCACGCGGCCTATCTGGCCCTACAGTATGCCACCGATTCGGCTGGCCCGTGGACCACGGTCTGCACGTCTCATCTTGGCGTGGCCGGGACAGCAGACGATCCGACTGGAACAGACCGCGCTGACTGCACGGTCGATGTCAGCAGCTACACCTACAAGCGCACCGCCGTACTGAATTTTCTGGGTGCTGTTTGCGGGGCCCAGGACGCACAAGCGAAGTAGTACCGTCTGTAATTAGTAAACAAACCGCATCGCCGCGGTGCTGGGTGCGAGATGAATTTGGAGGTAATGATGAAACGTCTATTTGCATTGTTTGTTCTGGCGGCACTAACACTGCTGCCTGTGTATAGCCAGTCTTCCAACCCGGCGGACTGGCCCCGTGAAATCGTCCAGGGATGGAATGATCTCGTTGACTATCAGGCCGATCGCATGAACGTAGTCGGCCTGATCAATTTCGAGCAGGCGTGCTCGAACTGGCAGTTGAATTATAAGGTCGCACCCGCTCAGGATGCCTACGAGGCCGCATACCCAATTCCGGTCCCGCCGAATCAAGCCGTTCGGGGTGAAGTAAGGGTCGCTCCCACCTACGGCACCTACATGATTCCGTTCGTAGTGTTCGGTGATGAGCCGATTGCGCCCCCGTGCGCGAAGCCTAAACGGGAAGTCGCCCCGGATGGGGTGTATGGATTCGGGCCCCCGGTTGATCAGACGAATCCCGCCGGCAGCCTGCTGGTCAAGTGGCCGACTACTCTGCCAGCCGGCTCCGTGAGACAGAACCCGGAGAATGGCCGCAACTACAAACTGATATTTCGGATCTACGGTAGCTTCACTACGAAGTGGTGGGAGCCTACGGGGGAGGTGCCATGACCCCGCTCGCAGTGATCGGCCTAATCGAGCAGGTGCTTAAGCTGGTCAACAACATCATCGAAGGCAAGAGTTTGGAACAGCGGCAAGCCGAAGCGTTGATCGCTTGGAACATCTTCAGGCCGCTGATCTGGCCCTTTCTTCCCGATGAAGTCAGGGTCGAAGTCGCCAAGCTCATGGACAAGCCGTGAACGCATTGGTGGCCGAAGCGGGTACGCATTCGGGTTAAGTTATGATTGCTCAGCAGAACATGATCCCAAATCTCACCCGAAAGGAACGGCAGATGCTAGCCAACCTCGATGCAGTGTGTCTGCATCAGGTGGCCCCGCCTGTCGAATTCCTGCCCGAGCAGTACTATCCCATCCGGGAGGATCGCGTCCTCTTCGTCTCTGGTCCGGGCTGGCTCCCGCATCTCCACAGGAAAGATCTCTTCATCCTTTCCAATGAGAAAATCAGGGAACACAATCCACTGGAGAGGCCGGAATCGACAGCGCTATACGGCTACCGCGGCCTGGCTGCGTTCGGGGCACCACAGGTAATCGTTCACTTCGACGAAGAGGTCGGCTGGTTCATCGAGTGGGATTTTGATTTGGGGAATCCGGCGGCGCTGAAAGCTGCCATCCTCCGGGAGAACAAGCGGGACATGTGGCACATACTGAAGGGCGTTGCGGGCGCGGCCGTCCACCTGGGGGAATACACGGCCTACCGGGCGCCTCGACTTATCGGTCGGTCGACGGCCAAGACAAATCCGTTTGTAGTGCGGAAATGGTTGGGCCTCCAAGGGATCGAGGTTGAGAAGGTATGACGACAAAACCCGGAGTATCCGTCGCGGGAATGGAACCACCGCCACTATACGCCATGATGGTCGTGCAAGAGGTGTTCCGGGAGGCCAACCACGAGATGGTCGTCACCTCGGTTACAGACGGCAAGCACTCCCCGGGCTCGCTCCACTACATCGGCCACGCATTCGATCTGCGGAGCCACCACATACCGCAACCGGACCTCGACAAGATCGTCGCCCGCTGCCGCGAGAGGTTGCCGGGCAGTTTTGATGTGGTGCTTGAATCAGACCACATCCACATCGAACATCAACCGAAAGCACAGAGGTAACAAAATGATAGGAAAAATTGGCAACATCGCATCGCAGGGTAGCCTTTTCGGCTTCCTTGCGATTCTGAATAAGATTGAAGGCGTAGATCCAAACATGCGTTTCATGGGGACACTGGCCCTGGGTGCCATCATGATGGCAGTCTCATTGCTGTCGAAGCCCGTCAAAGAGTAGTGGCGATTCCTCTACTGAATGATCCTCTCGACATTGCGGCAGCACGTGTTGACCAGATGCGGCGATGCGGCAACGCCCGCCTATTACTCCGCGGCTCAGGCTACCGCAGCGATCAACAGCTCGCAACGCCTGTTCGTGCTGTTGACGCTGTGCCTGGAGAAACGCGGAAATGTCACCATATCCGCCGATTCCAACTTCAATCACCTGCTGCCGCAACTCGCCGATTTTCTCCTGCCTCTGCGGGTTGAGGTCTCTGGCGGTGCCCGCCTCGACCCGGCCCGCATCGACGACTTCATTGCCATGGACGACCGCTGGAGCGAGGATTCCGACGATGCCCTTTACTACGCCGTCCTGGGATTCGATCTCTTCGCCACCCACCCCACACCGGACGCCGAGACCGTCTACTCCGTCACCTACGCTTACGCGCCGGCTGATTTGTCCGCAGACGGC
>DASRZD010000257.1:0-2505 GCA_035686805.1 Armatimonadota bacterium | reverse complement strand
ACCTAAAACCACTTTCTACCCCACTATACAACTGTTAAAGAGAAAGTGTCAAGCGATAAAATTGGGAAATGTTTGTGAACTTTCTGTAACGGCAAGGAAGGGGCATCTTGCACGGGGCAGTCTGATCCCTGAAATCTAAGGGCTAAAGTCTAAAGTCTGAGGTCTGCGGGTTATTCACTAGCCCTCGAAGCCTATCCGGCGAAACGGAACCCACGTGGCAGTCTGCATACGCAACGTTTGATCCGGTATCGTGCCGTATATACATCGTATTGCCGATATCTCCCGCATGGTAGGTTCCCGACGGGGCGTCGGCATAGGCTGCGTCCATAACCGAATCGGGATTCTGACCGAAGAACAATGTGGAGCAATCCGCCATCAACACGGTATCGCTTTCGGAGAATATCTTCGTCGTCGGCGCAGAGACTTCACCGGAGGGCGAGGTGTACAGACACAGCTTGGCGTTTAGCCCCAATCCATAGGGGATTTCATTGAACTGGTCAACATAGCCCCAGCTCGCATCCGAGCACCGCATGACCGGGATATTTCGCAGGTAAAGGTAAAGCTGACCGACCCATATCGTATCCCTCGGTCCGGTCACCATTCGAGGTGCAGGCTGGTCCCATCCCTCATGTGCGCTGAGATCCTGAGGCGGTAACCTATCATCCCATTCATCGCGATACATGCGCATCGCTATGGCGCACTGCCGGAGGTTCGACGCACATGACTCCTGCCGCGCCTTGCCCCTTGCTCTACCGAAGACAGGAAACAGCAGCCCGGCGAGCACCATGATGATCGCGATGACCACCAGCAGTTCTATTAGGGTAAAGCCCCTATCTCGAAAGCGGATATGCACAGCATTCTCCTGAAGGCGGATTACTGCTGCTTCTACTTAGTATGATGGCACATTATGCCCAAAGGTTCCCCATAACCGGCCGCTCACCTGCCAAACCGGCAATCCAACCTCCAACCTCTAACCTCCAACCTCCAAAGTCTCGAACACCCCCATCTTGCGGAACTTGTCATAGCGCTGGGCGACGAGCTTGTTCGCCGAGAGCTTCTCCAGCGGCGCCAGATGCCGGACGATCGCTTCCTTCACCTTCGCCGACGCCTCCTCGTAGTTCCGATGAGCCCCTCCCAATGGCTCGGGAATGACCTCGTCCACGACGCCGACTTCCATCACCTGCTGAGCCGTGACTTTCATCGCCGCCGCCGCTTCAGGCGCTCTCGCCGGATCGCGCTTGAACTCCGAGAGGATCGCCGCGCATCCCTCGGGCGGGATGACCGAGTAGATGGCGTTTTCCTGCATGAGGACCCTGTTCCCGACCGCGATCCCCAGTGCGCCGCCGCTGCCGCCCTCACCGACGACGACCACCACGACCGGCACTCGCAGGAGGGACATCTCGCGCATATTCCGAGCGATCGCCTCGCTGATCCCCCTCTCCTCCGACCCGAAACTGCAGTCGGCGGCGGGCGTGTCCACGAGGCAAACGATCGGGCGCTTGAACTTCTCCGCCATCTTCATCAGCCTCAGCGCCTTCCGATATCCCTCGGGCTTGCTGCTGCCGAAGTTGCGGAACTGCCGCTCCTTGAGGTCGCGCCCCTTCTGCTGGCCGATGAGCATGATCGGCTTCCCGTCGAGGAACGCGAATCCCCCGACCACCGCATTGTCGTCCGCAAAGAGCCTGTCGCCGTGAAGCTCCACAAAGTCATCGAATATGTAGCGGACATAGTCCATGGTATAGGGCCGGTTCGGATGCCGCGCGAGAAGCGTCTTGTCCCACGGCGTGAGGTTGGAGAATATCTCCGCGATCAGCCGGTCGCGATGCTCCTCCAGCTCGCCGATCTCGATTGACCGGTCAACTCCCTCCTCTTCGGAGAGGCGCTTCAACTCGGCTATATTCGTATCCAGCTCGGCAATCGGCTTTTCGAAGTCGAGGACGTTAAGCGCCATTATTGCCTCCAGCCACTGAGAGGAGCTTGATCAGCGTATCCCGAATCTCCCGCCGAGCGAGGACCATGTCTACCATTCCGTGTTCGAGCTGCCATTCCGCGAGGCGATATCCCGGCGGCTCCTTGAGCACCTGCGCCTGGGCCGCGACTCTCTGCCCCGCGAGGCCGATGAGCGCTCCAGGCTCGGCGATGATGACGTCCGCGAGCATGGCGAAGCTCGCGTGGACCCCCGCCATCGTGGGGTCGGCGAATATGGCGATGTACATGCCGCCGGCCTTGTCGAACTGCCCGACCGCCGCGCTGGTCTTCGCCATCTGCATGAGGGAGAGTATCCCTTCCTGCATTCGCGCGCCGCCCGACGTATGCACGATCACCACCGGCAGCTTCTCCTCGATCCCCCGCTCGAACAGCCGCGTGATCTTCTCGCCGAAGACCGAGCCCATGCTCGCGCCTCGGAATGCGAACTCCGCGACCCCTATCAGGCACGGAGTCCCGCCGATGGTGGCATAGCCGGTGACCATGGGGTCGTTCATTCCGAGCTTGGCGCGGTCGCCG
>DASRZD010000256.1:0-8990 GCA_035686805.1 Armatimonadota bacterium | reverse complement strand
CCGACGGACGCCGCCTGCTGAAAGAGCGCATTGAGCACCGATCCGGTTGTCCCCAACTCACTCGCCGCGGCATAAGCTTCCTTCACCTGGCCGAGGATCTGCGTCTCCCCGACCACCATGGAGTCAATCCCGGCCGCGACTCGGAACAGGTGCTCGGCAGCCTTGTGGCCGGCGACGGAGTAGGTGTGCGGGGAGAAGTCATCTTGAGGTACGCGGCAGAATCCGCTCATCCACTTGCGGATCGCCTCGTCATCCGAGCGGCCGGCGGTGTATGCGTAGACCTCGGTGCGGTTGCACGTCGAGAGGAGCAGGCACTCGGAGATTTCATCGAGCGCCTTCAACCCTGCGAGCGCGTCGGGGAGTTGAGCCTGCGAGATGCTCAACTTCTCGCGAAGCTCCACCGGCGCGGTCTTGTGATTCAGCCCAACGAGCAACAAATGCATGTTCGAATAATCCGTAAGGAGTAATGCGTAACCGGACCGCTCTTACGGATTACCCCTTACTCGTTATGTTTCCTACGCGTAACTGTGCAGTCCGGCGAGGAGATAGCTTACGCCGAATAAGGTAAACATCGCCACCGCGAACCCGATTATTGCGAGTATCGCCGACCTGCGGCCCTTCCAGCCTATGGACCGGGTGTGCAGATAGGCGGCGTAGACCAGCCATGTGATCAGCGACCAGGTTTCCTTGCTGTCCCATCCCCAGTAGCGCGCCCACGACTTCTGTGCCCAGAGAGCCCCGGTCAGGATTAGGGACGTCTGAAGCAGGAAACCGAACGCGACAGTCCGGTAGATCGTGTAATCGAGGGTTCGGAGGGCGGGCAGCCTCTTTGCCCAGAAGGACTGCTCATTCCGGCCGGCTCGCTCCCCGATGAGATACATGATCGCAAGGCAGAATGCTATGCCGAAGCCCGCGTAGGCGAGACTGCCGCTCACTATATGGGGCACCCGCCAGGCGCTCCTCAAGGCCGGCATGACCGGCCGAGCCTCCGCAGAGAGAAACTCTATCAGCAACACCGACGAGACCGCAATCAACGGGACTACAAAGGCGCCGAAGACCTTGGTCTTGGTCACCCACTCCAGGATCAGGTAGATCACCGCGGCGCACCATATCAGGGCGAGCACATACTCATACATATTCAGCAGCGGGGGGGTCTTGGTGACAATCGCACGGACGGCAATGGAAGCAGTATGAATGAGCCAGCCCGCGATCACGATATATACCGCGGCTCTGCCGACCGACTTGTTCTCCTTAACCATGTAGGCCACGTAGCACACAGCGGCAGCCATGTAGAAGACCAACGCTGCTGTGAACAGGGTGGCCCCGAGCTCAACTGTCATTTCCAACTCCTTTGAGTGCTTCCTCTATGCGAAGGAAATCCCGGTCCAATGCCGTGACATCTCCTCTACACGTTCCGCCCGCCGTGACGGTCGCGCCCTTTGCGGAGGGGGAGACCCTGACTCGCATGATGGAGCGCGTTACATAGAAGGAAAGGAAGACCCCCAGCATCAGCAGCACGAATCCCGAATAGACGACGGGCAAGCCCGGATTCCTATTGACCGTCAGGCCGGTGTACTCCACCACGCGATCGAGCGAGATCTTGAAGCCCTTGTACTCCGCTGCGTTCCCCATCTCCAGATAGCCAAGCCTCTTCCACGCATCCAGGCCCTTGTACTCGGGCAGCCGATCATTGACCATCACGTTCGCCATCGGAGTGGGCGGATCGGTCGCGGGCATGTCGAGATTGCGGACGAAGAGGGTCAAGGTCTTGCCCGCCAGCTCGATCTGCTTGAAGGGCTCGCCGGCAATGACGTAGGCCTTTCCGCGAGGGGCGAGTTCGAACGGCACATCCGCAGTCTCGCCGTTTGGGGCAGTCACCTTCATCATGATCCCGGCCACGCCGTAATCGATTTGGTATAAGGACACTCCTCGGTAGGAGAGGGGATGGTTCACATCAATGACCTTCCTAGCGAGCGGCTTGTCGTCGTTGTATATCACCAAACTGCTCTCGTAGGCCGTGGGATTGCCCGCCGAATCTCGCTTGACCTCGAACTTCTTGAGAAGCACCTGGAAACCCAGATTTGCTTCCTTGTCTGATCTGTCGGGGTAGTATGTGCTCACCGACTGCCCCTCCGGGATCGTGACGTATCCACGGAAGCCGAGCAGGTTCCCCAGGATCGCGCCCGCGAATATGATGAGCAGACTGGCATGCGTTAGGTAAGGACCCCAGAGGCTCAGTCCTCCCTTGATCGCATAGATAGCCTTGTCGCCGCCCGCATCCGCCTCCATCACGCGATAGGATCCCTTGCGGAGCGCCGAGGAGACTTGCCCCGCAGCCGACTCGACCGATTGGGCGGCGGTGAACTTCTGCGACCTCTGCATCTTAGCAATGGCCGAATCCTCCGCCTGCACGTTCGGCGCATACAACTGCCGCCACGTGCTGCGCAGCCGCTTGATGCTGCATACGACGAGGTTGATGCCGATCAGCGTCAGAAGAAACCCGTACCAATGCGAATGATAGACGTTCGTCAGATCGAGCGCTCGGAGGACGGGATTGGGGGTGGACATCGGGTTCTGCTCGATGACCGTACCGAGGATCGAGGCCGCCGCCAGTATCAGCAGCAGCGTGATCGCCGTCTTCATCGAGCCGAAGAAGTTCCAGAGCGCCTCCAGGAGGCCGGTTTCCTGGCGCCCCTCTTCGGTTTGCAGGTTATCCGCCAAGATTCCTCCTCTGCTCCTGCGACTCACCACAATAGTAGGATAGGGCGAACAACTCAGCAACTATGTCCACATTCCGCACGAGTATCTCCGGCGGAGTAACGATTACCGCCGAAGTCAGGTTAAGTATGCAGTGAACGCCTGCGGAGATAAGCGCCTCTGCCACCGATTGAGCCTCATCCTCCGCGACGGCGATCACCGCCGCGCCTATGCCGTCCTTCGCCACCAGTTCGGATGCCTGAGCGAGCGGCTGCACGTTCAGACCCTCGATCTTCGCGTCGGCATGGTTCGAGTCCAGAACCGTGACTATCTCGAAACCATGCGCACCGAACCGCTTTATGAGCGATGGCTCCCCGGCGAGTCTGGCTGCGCCGACCCACATGATCTTCTTGGACTCGCTTAGATGAAGGATCTCCCCGAGCACCGATCTCAAGAATGCCGTATCGTAGCCGATGCTCGGTCGGCCGAATTCGCCAAACTGGCTGAGATCACGCCGAATAAGCCACGCCCGAACGCCGACTTTTCGTGAGATGTCGTCCGAGGAGACCTTGGCTACGCCGTGGCTAAGGAAATCATTGAGGGCAAAGAGATACCACCGCAGCCTGGTAATCGTCTTGTCCGAGATGCCGCCTGCCTTCTTGACACAACGCCCACCGTATTGCCTGTCGAGGAAGTGCTCGGACAGCTTGCGCGCATAGCACCGCTTCTTTTCATAATGCGAGCGGACCGGACACACCATCTCCAGGTCGCGTGAGAATGGGCAGACTACCACCGAGCACTCTCTGCATGAAGCGAGGTTCTTGGAGGTCGCGCACGCATAGATGGCGCACTGAGCTTCCCCGTCAGCAGCCATTACGGCGTTTCCGCCGGCGCAGCCGGGACAACGGCCTCGTAGCCTGTGTGCGCATATCTCGCAGTCGAATATCGCACAAGCCGCAACAATCCCGCCTTCGGTCATAATGCGCCTCGCTGAGCATAGATCAGGGTAAGCATTATGGGCAGAGTATAGCATGCGGGCAGACCTCAGTCAATATTCGTGCGGGCACTCACAAATACTAATAAGTGATGCCGCCCCGATCCATGGGACGGCATCGCCACGGAGAGAGGACCACGGACTCTCACGGAACGAAAAGTGCATATAACGCACGTATTCCCAATACGTACACGTTTACAAACCTGCCGGCATGACGGAGGCCAATCAGCTTAGGGCTGACTACTGGGAGTACACCCTCAGCACGCCGCCCACGAAGAGGACCGCCATCCCTCCGACGGCGATCGTGGTTGCCGCCGGAAGTCCGCACGCTGCCGCTGATATAATGCCTCCAAGGAAGCTGAAGAATCCGACGGCAATCAGCACAAGGCCCATTCGGCCCGCGAGACTCGATGGAATCAGATGGAAGTCATCCTCTTCGCCGGCCTCAGGAGCAGCCTTGAAGCATTCCCACACCTTCTCGCACTGGTAGTTCTTCTGCCTGGTGACGAGGCTGACGACGGTTGTTATCACTACTGCCGCTCCCGAGCTGACGAACGGGGCGATGCTCAGCATAGACTTCTCGTACCCCTTGATGTTCTCATGCCAGGCAGCCGCATGTGCGGCGACCCACGGTGAGATCGCGTGCAGGAATGGGAAGAGAGAGCCATCGAAGTACTTCGGCACGATGACGAAGTAGGACATGATTCCGAGCGCGCCGCCCCCGAAGAACCCGGCCATCGCGCCCTGCCAGGTCGTGCGCTTCCAGAACAACCCGAATAGGATAGTGATAACGAACAGCGGCAGGTCAACTATTCCTACTACGGCCAGGTTTGCTCTTACTGCGCCGGAATCGGTGAACTTCAGCCCGTATGCCACCAGGATCATCAACGCCCCGCACAGCAGCGAGCTGAATCTCACAACTCTGAGAAGCTGGCGCTGATTGGGCTCTTTGCGCCTGACGACGCGGTAGACATCGCTGGTGAAGAGGGTCGCGACCGAGTTGATGTCCGCAGTGATCGTGGAGACCTGCGCGGCCACCAGCCCGCATAAGACGAATCCGAGAATCCCCTTGCCGAACATAGGAAGTTGATGGGACAGCAGCCATGGGATCGCGTGGTCGGGATTGGTGATGCCCGGGTGAATCCTGGCCAGCGCGACGCCCGGGAGGATCCATAAGAAGGCGAGGGGTGTTGTGATCAGCCCCGATAGGACCATCCCCTGAGCGCCTGCCCTGGGGTTCTTCGCCCCGAACGCCCGCTGGAGAATGACCTGATCCACGGTCGCCCACTTCGTGGATATGAGCAATATCGCAAGGATGAAGAGCCAGTTGAACTCGCCCGCTCCCGAAGGAACGAGCTGCAGATGGACCGAATCCCCATGGGCCGTAAACCATTGACTGAGGCTGCGCAGCCCACCTGCCAAATGGATGGCTATCGGGAACGTGATCAGCGCCCCCGCAAGAATGAATGCGAACTGGACCGAGTCCATGATGGCGACCGCCCACGCGCCACCGATCGCCGAGTACATTATGGCGATCAGTGAGAATATCATCAGCCAGGCAAAGTAATTGTCCCACCCGGTGATCACGACCCCCGCGGTTGCCGCAATGTACAGGAAGATGCCCAGGAATATGCACAGCCTCAGTCCCCAGAATGCCCCGATCATCACCCTCAGCGAGCGGTTGTATCGCATCTCGAGGAACTCGGGTACTGATCGCACCCTCAGCCGGCGCAGCACCGGGATCACGAATATTCCCGACAGAACGAGCGCCATGCAGCCGGTCCAGTTCTGCCATATGATCGAGATGCCGCGCTGGTAGCCGATGCCTCCCATGCCGATAAAATGGAACATGCTGAGGTTGGTGGCGGTGATCGTCGCGCCGAGGATAAAGGGGGTAAGATTCCGGCCCGCGACGAAGAAGTCATCCGACTGCTTGATCAGCTTGGAGATCGTCAGACCCGCGAGGGCCATGCCTCCGAGGAACGTGCCGACAATGGCATAATCGAGCCCCGTCATTTGAGGCGTTCCTCGTTCCGGGTTCTTGGTTCTGCGTCCCCCGATGACGATGAACGCTGAACGCTGAACGCTGAACCTTCCTCCTTCTCCTTGAGGCTCTTGAAGATGCGCTTGAACTCCTTCGCCGGCACGACGATCCACACACACAGGATTACCAGGCCGATCGCCTCGATTGCGTACGTTCCCCAGTCGAGCATTTATCCCTCCGATCACTCATCACTCATCACGTGAACGGCAGCGAGCGCTTGTATACGCCCGGCGCTGATTGGCCGCCGTGATACACCGGCATACCGAAGTAGTTGCCGAAGACTTCGTAGAGCACGTTGCCCACGTGGGATTGAGTCACTGCCACATGATGCGGGAAGCCATCGAGGAGGATGTCCCGGTAGATGCTTTCCAGCCCCGGCAGCCTGCACCATCCGCCTGCGCCGAAGGTCTTGGCCGGGTTGTCCTCGAACGCTCCCTGGCCGATGAAAACCTTCCAGTCGCCCTCGACTCCCTGAGTCACCCGGCAGACCGTCGCCGGCCCTTCCTTGACCTCCAGCTCAAGGACGCCGGTGGACTTGTCTGCGCCGATGTTCTTGCTCATGATGCCCTGAACCGCCATCTTTGGCTTCGCCTTTCCGAATGAAGGCGGGTAAACGCCGCAGTGCCAGAGATTCACCAACTCAGGATCGTCATTGTGCAGGTTGTTCCAATCCAGCAGCGCCGCCGGCGAATCGGCAGCCAATCTGAGAGCCTGCATGGAGAGCGCCCCGAGGACATCGGCCTCGCACGCGCAAATCTTCCCCTGGTCGCCCAGTCTTGCCAGCACCCCGCAAGCGACTATGCCATAGTTCAATTGAAGCGAGTTCCAGCACTGGATCGCCGCCGCATCGAGCTCGAACTGCTCGAACATGTCTTCCAGCGCCCGCTCGAACTTGGCGATCTTCAGGAGTATCTCCGGCGGTACGGACGAAGTATCCGCCTCCTCCTGAATGCTCTTCAGCTTCTCCTGAACTCCCGCATCGCCGTCATCCAGCCGACCGATCGCCCCAAGCAGCTCCGAGAGGTCCTTGGGGACGACGGTCACTCCGATCTTCTGAAGCATCTTCTCGTCGCATCGGCAGGTCCAGAATGCCTCCGGCCGAGTGCCGATCTGCCCGATCCGCATTCCCCGGATGCCGTTTACCACGCGGCATACTCGGGCGAACCGATCTAGTTGAGCGCGGAAGGAGTCGTCGGTCGGGAAGCAAATCGGCTTCTGGGCGACCGTGTAGCGGATTCCAAGCTGGCGAAGGTCCTCCGCGATGGAGAGCAGTCCGCAGAACGAATCCCGCCTCGGGACTCCCAACTGGAGGTTGTGCTCTTCCTGGCAGCCGAAGATCAAGACGGGCAGGTTCGGCCCGGCCATCTGAACCGGCGTCACGCATCCCTGCTCGTCGCCGAAATTCATCGCCCCGATGACGATCCCGTCAACTCCCTCGCGCTTGAACAGTTCACCGCACTTCCGACCCTCGTCCCGGTTCTTGACGCACCCTGCCTCGGTCAGCGACGCGTCGGGGACGACCACTTCGATACCGAGCGCCTCCATCACCGCGATGGTCTCTTGTCGAGCCTTCGCCGCCGACTCAACCGAAAAATACCGCCTGTTCCCAGGCACGAATCCTAACTTCAACATGTGCTCCCTCTCCCTTACGCATTACGCGTTACGCATTACGTCCACCACGCATGCTCCCCGGCTGAAGGTCACGACCCGGCGCTGGTCCTCGATCGAGGCAAGCGCCTTGTCTAGGTTCTGAAGCTGCTCCTCAGCCGAGATCCGCTCAAAAGAATCCTCTTCGTAATACCGTATGGCATCTTCCAGGATCTGGCGGTAATCGTCGAAGTTTTCCAGCTTGCTGTAATATTCGCGGTCGAGATACCGGCACATCGCCTCCGACTCGCTATCCCGAACGAGCAGCGACACGCAGCCGCCTTTGCCTGCGCCGGTGAGCTTCCCGCCCAGGTACCCCGGCCCTCGCCGAGCGATGCTCAACAGCCGGTCGAGTTGGGAGTTCGACACACGGAAGTCGAACGCCAATATATGCTGAAGCTGATCCACAAGCTCTCCAACCGTCAGCCGATACTTGTCATAGCTGTCCGAATCCGGGTCAACGCTCTCGGCTTCCAGGAATATCCGCTCGAGTGTGCGCCCGATGATGTTCTCCTTATGGAAGAACCTGGCGGTCGTCCGCGTATGATATCCGCCGATGCTTCTCCTCGGCTGCGTGTACAGTCGTATGATGGTTTCCCTGTCAGTGCCCAGTATTCGCGCCGCCTCGTCCGGGGTGATCTTCACCGGCAGCATGAGGATGAGCTCCTCGATGGCTGCGTCCGGAATCCCCAGGATGCCCTCGTCCAGGCTGCCGAATTTCTTGTAGTTCGCCTCGATCTTCTCCCAATACTCGGGATGTGATTCGAGCAACGTCAGAGGCCCACCCGCCTCCCATCCAAACTTCTCCTTAAGCAATCGGTTAATCCATCCGCTCTCCGGCAAATCTGCAATCTGCAATTTGAAATCTGAAATCGCCGCGACTATCAGTCGCATTAGCTCATCGCCGATTTCGATCCAGCCTTTGCGCATATTGAAGCTCTGGTTGCCGGTGAGCGACTTGTTCACCTCCCAGAGCGAGTTTGCCAGCACCACGTGGATGCCTTTGAGGAAGGGCAGGGGAGTGGAATCGAGCGGCTCGCGGGAATGGCGGTTGTAGAGCACGGTATTCGGGCCGTTGCGCAGAATGGTCGTCTGGTCGTTCGCGCCGCCGTGAGTGCCCACGTACCACTCCGCTTCCCCCAAGAGCTTGCACATTTCGGGCAAGTCCCATTTCGGAAGTTGATCCCGATTTGCCAAATACATCGCCAGGAATGATAAAACGACCACTGCGGATGAGGAACTGGTTCCCGCTCGGAACGGGGCGGTCGCGCGGCCGAAAGTAAGATCCGCCCCCTTCATCTGAAATCCGCAATCCTCTTCCCCCTTCAATCTGCAATCTGCAATCTGCAATTTGAAATTTGAGAGCTCCCACATCACCCTCAAGTAGGAGCTGAGGATGTAGTTCGACCACTGCCCTTGCCGGCGGCCGAAGTGCGGGAGGAGCATGGTCCGCTTGTCCCATGTGTCCTGCATGTCCGGCGCATTCAAGGGCTCGTTCACAAAACGCCTGAACTCCTCCGACAGCGACATCTGCTCTTGCGCGAAGAGAGGGTTGATATTGGCGACGGTCAGAATATCATCCTCTCGGGGGGAGACCGCAACGGGGAT
>DASRZD010000255.1:0-2468 GCA_035686805.1 Armatimonadota bacterium | reverse complement strand
GCCGTGGCGAAACTGAAGACTCTGCCCTGCGAGATTAAGCACGACCGTCTCGCCCGCCTTGGTAACAGAACGTTGCACGATGTTTCCCGCATTGATTGTGTAGTACACATCATCGTCGGTCGGATGCCACCAGAAGCCCCAATCCTGCGAAGCTCCGGCAATTTTCTTTACCCATGCGGAGGTCTTTGGTTCTACAATCGCGGATAGACCAGCGATTGTTCCATCTGCATCGCGGCCAGAAACGGCAAGGTATTTCCCCGTCGCGGAAAGTGGGCTCGGCGTGGAGTACGTCTGATAGTAGCCCACCGGAGCCGCCAACGTGACCATGCGCCCGAACGTCGGGTCAACATAGCTCCCGCCTGGACTAGGGGGTATAAAAGTCCCAGGAGGCCGTAGGCCGGGAATCGTGCAGGACGCCAGATTCCCAAAGTTATACGAGCCCCCGACGTACTCACTAGCCGGTCCGGTGTCGGAGCAGCCCTTTGGGTATCCCGATAGATACTCGAATGCCGTTTGCGCCCGCGCAAGGACGGCCGCGACGAGCAGCAGCCCGACGAACACGATGATTTTTTTCATGGGACCTCCTAAAGTATTGCAAAGCTACCCGGCCCACTCACTAAGCGCCCAGTAGGCCCGCTCAGCCGCCCTTGCGATTATCCCCGCAATGGCGCCGGTCGCGATGACCACAACGACGGGCAGAAATAGGATAGCGCAAAGCAGGAAGCGTCCTATTCGCCTTCCCATCGCTTCGCCACCCTGTTCAGCCGATTCCCGGCAACGTCGAGCAGGCGGAAGAAAGCCCCGATGACGAAGGCCAGGACGAAGACGGCGCCGATGAGCTTCGTGAAACCCCAGATGATTTCGACCATTACGCCAGCCAATCGCCGATCTTCTTCACCCCGTACGCCACCTGGATGGCGATCCGCGCGGCGGTCGTGCTCAAGGCCGGATACTTCTGTTTGAGCAGCTCACCGGCAACGCCGAGCAGGTAGAGCTTTTTCTCGTCGTCGGTCAGATCGGGGTCAAGTAGCTTCGGGAACTTAGCGCGCACAAGGATCAGCGCTGCATCGTCCAGCATCGTCGGCGTCAGCGCGGCGATGTACTCGATGACGGGGAAAGCGTCCGGGATGTAGTTCAGAACCCAACTGAAATACGCATCGGCCTTGGCGTTTGCGCCGATGAATAATTGCTTCACTTTGTCGAAAAACTTCTTGATCGCATTCATGGCAATCTCTTTCTGTCCTCCATCCAAATTGAAACATCGAAACTGTATTTGTCGAGGCAGCCGGAAAGCCGGATTCGCCTGCCATCGAGAACCCCGGTCACCGCCTCCGCGAGCGCCCGGCTGACATACCCGCCGTCGAGGATGGCACGAACCTGCTGGCCGAGTGCCTCAATGTCCTTGGCGTCGATAACGTCAATCAGGCGCATTGGCAACCTCCGGCGGCCACTGATCGGTTTCCATCATGCGGATGAGCCGCACGGCCCGGTTGCCCACGTCCCGGTACCACTTGGAGTTCTTCATTTCGGCGGCCGTACGCGGGATGTCTCCAGCTTCCAATGCGGCCAGCATCTTGCGGAACGTCTTGAGCCGCGGCATCCCGATGTTGAAGTACATATCCATGAGCACCGCCCGCCGGACCGCGGACAACCGGCTCCACCAGGGGAGCGCATAGTCGAGCTCCAGCATCACCCGGGCGATGTCATTCGTCAGCAGGTAGCGGGATTCCTGGCGCGTGATACCTAGGTCGTCGAGGTTCCGGCCCACGCCGATCGTAAGTTTTCCCGGCCTGCCTTCGAATCCGATCTTCTCGGACGGACAGCGGTAGGGCTTCAGCCGCTCGGCCTCGTGCAGAATTAGAAGGGCTTCGATTTTTCCAGGCATCGATCAACCTCGTCTTGCACCATCCGATGCACCTGCTTCAGCCGGGAAGAGACGGCGGCGAGCTTCATCGTCCGCTGGGCGGATGACACGCGATCCCAGTAATAGTCGAGTAGCGAGATCAGCTCGCGGAGATGGCTGATAGGGTCTTCCATGAGTAATTAGCGGCCAAAAATGCCGATGTAGTTCGCGTTGGAATCGGATTGCGAAGACCCCTTACCCCAGAACCCGTAGTGCCGGGGAATATCCGCTCCGATCTCCCCCCAATGCAGAAGCGTGCAAATTGCATCATAAGAAGCGGCGTTATTGGCGTTTGCAAAAATCCCGATTTGATCCGCCTTGTCCGTAAACATCAACGAGACGTAATTCTCCGAGTGCAACTGTATGAAATTTTGACCGTCACCTGAAAATGAGAAGGTATAGCCCGTCCCGGTGTCGTTGATTTTTAAGAACAGAGCGTTAATGGACTTTAGCGGTTCAGTTAGAGAAACGGTGCGTAGGTTACTGGCGCTGCTCTCGCTTGGTACGTTATGCACGGATATACTGCCACCGCCATTTACTGAGTCATAGATGACCCCAAAGGTAG
>DASRZD010000254.1:0-3878 GCA_035686805.1 Armatimonadota bacterium | reverse complement strand
CCTGCCGAAGTCATCGGAACGGCCGCGGGGTTATTCCGCACGTTTGCATATCTTGGTTCAATCGGATCCTCCGCGATTACCGGCATTGTTTTCCGTTCGACAGTCGACGTGGGCGGGCTTCATGCAATGGCGTGGATCTTTGTTGCCGCAAGCGTGATTGTCCTTGCCATGAGCGTCGCGGACCGGAAACTGGTAACGCCGCCGCAGGGCGCGGCCGCGGCAGGCGCGGGGAAGTAACTGAAAGGAGTTTCTATGGGAACTGGCATGACTGACGGGGAATTGTCTCAGTGGATCGACGCCCACATCGTTCGGCTGGGGCAGTCTGCAATACGCATATCGGATGGCAGCGTTATCTATATCGACGCATTCAGGAAGACGGAGGGCCTGCCCCGGGCGGACTTCATCTTTGTTACCCACGAGCACGGGGACCACTTCAATCCCGAGGTGATACAGACGCTGCGCGGTCCGGACACGCACGTCGTGGTGCCCGAATCAATGCGCGAAACCGGGAAAGACCGAGGGCTTTCAACGGCAGGAATCAGACCGGGAGAGACAGCGACAATCGGGAGTCTCGTCGTGAAGGCGTTTCCGGCCTACAATCTCAGGAAGCCGATGCACGCGCGGCACAAGGGTCACGTTGGATACCACATTACGCTCCCAGGCGGGATCACCGTCTACCATGCCGGCGACACGGACCTGGTGCCGGAGATGAAGGAGGTGGACGCCGACATTGCGCTTATACCGGTGGGAGGTCTTGCCACCATGAACTGGCGGGATGCGCTTGAGGCGATGAGCGCAATCGGTGCGAGGGTTACCATACCCATTCATTACGGAATTGTCCCGATGAGCAGGCAGGCTGCGCGAAAGTTCATCTCCCGCGGCGGAGAGTCGGTGAAGGAGCTTCGCTAGAGAGGTGCGTCGGCACCTCTTCCTGTCTGACCCGCAATCCGTTACCCGCGGCCCGAACCATCTGCAGGATCGGTCGACCCGGTAGAGTCGGTGCCGGGACGGTCAGTGTCGTTTGCCGGTTCATCCCCACCGTCTCTGCGAAACGGGAGGTGGCGAAATATCCGCATGCGACCGCCCAGGAGCTGCCACGCGCGGGCAATGCTGAGCGCGTAGAGTCCGAGGATCACCGCAGCGATCGAGCCGACGTAGTGGGTCTCACCGGGTGCGCGGGTGAACGCGATTCCATCGGCAAGCTCCACGCCGTAGAGGAAAAGCGCTACCAGCAGCAGGCCAATCTCATAGACTAATCGCCGCAGGCGGGCACGCTTCAGAACAAGCTCGACGAGAAAACTGAGCGTCGCTACTTCCCCGAGTCCTCCGAAGGTGGAAGCCGCGGGACCAAGGCTCGTTCCGGGAAGCATTGCAATCATCGAAACGAAAAACGCGTTCAACAGGCCGGAAAATGCACCGGCTGCTGCAGCGCGGCGCTCAAACGGCGCAGTGTCGACAAGCGTAGCATGTGGTGCCACTGATATCGCGACAAACAGCAGCCCGGCGAACGCTCCGGCAGCGCCCGCACTCCCGAGAAAGAAGTCATGAAAGGTATCGGGTACCATGTGTCAGCCCCCTGCGGCAGCCTAACACAGGGCAGTGGAGGGACTCAATGTGAGCGGACCACCGCTCGCCAGGATCCAGCGCCTCCACGGGAGCAGTAGGCCGGCGGTGCCCATACCCGCACGACAAATGTCACTCTGAACGTACTCGACAGAAAAGATCGCGTCATTCACAATCAATAGGTCAGGGGTTCGAGTCCCCTATTCTCCACAAGTACTTGCATTTCGACAGACCCCCGGAAAGTACACCGTGACTTTTCGGGGGTTTTAGTTTATGGCCAAGCCTCTTCCTTCTGACAACCGGTTCTCTTTCACTCTGTTCAAGCGTCCCGCTACGGACGGCCGCGTAATCTTCTACGCCCGCTACATTCAGAAAGCAACAGGCACCATCCTATCCCGGCGATCCTTGGGCACGGACGACGAGCGAGAGGCTCTTGCACAGGCCGGTAGGCTTATGTCACAGCTTTCTCTGCCAGAGATTGCCAAGTCCAAAGTCTCCAAGATCAAGGAATCCCTCGAAGCATCCGAGCGCCTTAGGAATATGGATCTGGCTGCCTATTTCACCTGGTTCTGGACGCCCGGAGCCTCCGACTACCTCCGCGACCGTGTCGACGCCGAGCGGCCTTTATCCTACTACTACATCCTCACGCAGGGGCGATATATAGCGAAGCACGCAGCAGGTTACGGCCTCTTCAAGAAGACTCCACTACGGGAGGCGAGTCTCTATTTGATCGAGACTTGGATGCATCACTTAAAGCGCGCGGGCGTCAAGTCCAACGTCTTAATCAAAGCTCTCGCGGCAATCAGAACACCTCTCTCCTGGGCAGCCAAGCGGAAACTTCTCGACCAACCCTTCAGCCTGACGGCAATTGTCAGACCCAAGGAGCACCATGAGAAGAGGGGTATCCTTTCGAGAGCCGAAGTGGCCAGGATCGTTGCCCTACCGGCGCTTGAGAACATAGTGCCTCGCCCACGGTTGAAGGGAGGTAATAAGAATGAAAGTCCGGCACCTATCGACCTACGACAGAAGGCCGTTGTCCTGCTATCTGAACTCGCAGCCATGCGGCGGGGTGAGATACGCGCCCTAAGGTGGCGCTGCGTGGATTTTGATCGGAAGCTCATAAGCATAGAGGGAAATTTCATTGATTCGGATGGGTTCAAAGAGCCAAAGCGGGAGAGTTTTGGGGTTGTGCCCATAGCCAAGAAACTTGAGACAGTGCTCACAGACTTAAAGGTCCTTGCCTCCAAGCTCGGACGTGCCGAGCCTGAAGACTTCGTTGTTTTCAATAAGTCGAGGGATGTTCCTGTCGCCGAGGTAACAATACGTCGAGGTTTCCACCGAGCCCTCGCCCTCATTGGGATCGAAGACGACAGCAGTGCCGCACGAGAGGGAAGGCCGCCAAAGCCCGGTAGCCAGCAAGCCCGACGTCTTGTCCTACATTCCGGACGGCATGAGGCAGCGACTCGTCTTGCAGAGCAGATTGGCCCACGTGATGCCGCTCGTATCACCCGCCATAGGAGCGCTCAAGCTTTCGCCGGTTACGCTGATCACCGGGAACACGTCCATTGATGCCGCGATGACCTATGAGGCCACGGACGGCCGTCGCGTGATGCTCCTCGTGGAGACTAAGTACTCGGAGTCCTACGGAGTTTCGTACAAACGTTTTAGGTCAGACGGCTCGGACCGGATCGCCTGCTACAGGGACCTCTACTACTCGGGCAATTCCCCGATCGACATAACCGTCGTCCCCGAGATCGAGACGATGCTCTTCGAGCCATTCTATCAGCTCCCCAGGCAACAGCTTCTGGCGACTCGAGTCATGGAGACGGGTATCCCTGACGTGGACCACGTCCTTGTCGATCCTGAATCCTTCGTCCCGCTCCCCGTGGAAGACCTCTTCAAGACGGCGCCCGTCGCCGCCTACCCGGAGCTTGAGCCCCTGGGCGCTCTACCTTTCGCAGCGCTACTCGTTCCTCAAGTAGATCAAGGGCCGCTTCAATCTTGGGGCGGGCCCCCTTGATACGCGATTCCCAGACGGCCATTGGTCAAGTAAAGATAGGCCGTGTACTCATCGCGCACCTCCGAGACGCGCTATTGATGAGATTAGGCCCTAAGATCTTACGACCCTAGGGCTTACGAGAATACTAGTCTCTACACCATCGAATCCGGTTCTTTCTGTAGAAGAAGTGTGATCTGCATCCTGTCGTTCTCCATACCGACGGATCCAAGGATACTGTTCCCCTTTGTTCTATGACGCGCCAGTAAGGATGAGAATCATTGCGAATGTTGAGTTTGATAAGGTCTCCGCAGCCACA
>DASRZD010000253.1:0-2638 GCA_035686805.1 Armatimonadota bacterium | reverse complement strand
CGTCCGAGAAGCTGGGTGAAGTAGAACACCGGGAGACCGAACTGCTCGCCGGTGGATTTCTCGATATCCGCTTGCCGCAAATCCAGGTTCGTCTGGCAAAGCGGGCAGGCAACTGCCATGCACTCCGCCCCGCTCTCCTTCGCCATCCTGAGTATCTCGCCGCACAGCCGCTTGACGGTATCTGTCCGGGTGATCGAAAAACTCGCGCCGCAGCACTCGGTCTTGAAGGGCCACTCGATCGGCTCAGCGCCGATTGCCGAGAGGAGCTCCTCCATGAGCTGAGGATCCTCTGGATCATCCACTATGCAAAGCTCCTTTGGCCGAGTGAGGAGGCAGCCGTAGTAGGCGGCGACCTTCAGCCCGCCGAGGGGCTTGACGATCATATCGCGAATCTCCGCCAGGCCGAAGTCTTCCTTCAATACCTGGAGGAAGTGCCGAACCTTGACACCGCCCGAGTATTCGCGGCCAATGCTTTCGGCCACCTGCGCCCGAAGCTGCGGGTCTTCCACAATGGCGAGGTTCGCGCCCGCAAGCCTCCCATAGCACGATGCGCAGCAGACGATCATATCCTGGCCAAGGTCTTTGGCGATCAACAAGTTTCGAGCAGGGAGCGCCGCTGCCAAGACGGCATCCGTCGCATGAGCGGGGGTCGAGCCGCAGCAGGTCCAGTCGGGCAATTCCTCGAGATGGATGCCGAGCGCCTTTGCCACCGCCTGGGTGGACATCTTATAGTCGTTCGCGGTTGATTCCAGCGAGCAGCCGGGGAAGAAGGAATACTTCATCTGTGCGCCCTCCTCCGGAAAATGTCCGCAACCGCCGATTTCCCCTTTGTGCTGGGAGGCGTGAGTTTGAACTTGCCTTTCTTGAGCATGGTGGGGAGCTTGGCCAGATCGCTGAAAAGATCGAGCGCCCGGAGCTTGTAGATCCCCATCATGCCTAGCTCCCACACTCGCCCGAAGCGCTTCATGGAGGCGAGCATCACGCTGTTGAAGACGCGAACCTTCTTCAGGTCGTCGGGCGCGGATTCGGCCATAGTGTGAAGCTTGTCAATCAGCGCGGGCGTGTCAACCTTCATCGGGCAGCGGGAGAGACAGGTTTGGCAAGATATGCACATCCAGAGCGCCTTGCTCTTCAGCAGCTCATCCTTCATGCCGAGGAGGATCATCCGATTGATCTGGTGCGGGAGGATGTCGGTCTCCTGGCGCATGGTGCAGCCGGCCGAGCATCTGCCGCACTGGAGGCACCAGGTAAGGTTCAAGCGGCCATCAGGGTCCAACTCTTTCAACAAATCTTTACCAATTGTCTCGATGGCGGGCATGTTACTCCTCGCTCTCATCTACTGCGACGGCGGTCTTCATCCGAGCAGGCGCGACCTTCCGATAAACCTGCGCCGGCTCGAGCTGCTTGCCGTTCACAGTCAAGAGTCGGGAAACGGGTATGTCGAAAAGCCGCTCATTCTCGATCAGATACGGTTCGATTAGCTTCCAATCAGCATCCGACAGCTCGAAGTATTCGCCGCCGTTGAGCTGCTCATTATCCAAGAGCTTGTGCGGGTCGCGGACGTAAATCGCCCCTCCCGATGCCAGCGAGAACAGGTTCGAGCCGGAATAGGGCGTGTCAAGATCAACGATGTTGCCGTCGTCATCGAACCGCATGCCGTTCAGGATAACGAACCCACCGCCTGTGAGCGGATCGCCGGCCATGAACGACTCGGCCAGGAAGTCGAGGCACGTGCCGTTGATGACAGCCTTGGGTCGTCCGACCGCGTTGATCAGCGGGCGGCCGGCAGCATTGCCCTTCACGAAGACCTTGCCGCCCTTCGCGCCATACATGAAGGTTTGGCCGACGTCGCCGTGAACGACCAATTGGCCGGTTTTGAGAATCTGTGCAACCTGGTCCTGGGCGTTTCCATGGACGATCACCGTCGCGCCGTCCAGCCCCGAGGCCAGGTAATCGCCCGTGCTCCCGTAGGCATCAATGACGGCGTCCTTCGTCTCGGGCCCGAGGCCGCACCCGAGGAATCTCTGGCCCACATATCCGTGGCAGATGAACCTTCGCCAGCCGAGGTCATAGGCCTGAACGACCAGCCGGGCGTCGCAATCGTCACCCTCGGGCGGGAAGTCGTGGGCGTTCACGACCAGAACTTCCTCCGGGCCGGCGGGCGCTCTCGAGGCGTCGCGGGTCTCCCAGTCAATCCTCGCATACCTTGAAGAAGGCTCTCCTGCGATACTCGGGACGCTCGCCAGGATACCATAAAGGCACTCGGTCGCGACTTGCAGAACCGAAGCACGCTTGATGTCGCCGGTGGGATATCGGCGATCGATTAGCAGGGTGAGGCCATTGATGGCAGCCTCTCGCTCGGAATCGGTGAGGGTCTTTGCCGAGACCTGGGAGCAGAGGCTGATAGGATCAGACTTTGCTGCTTTGAACAGGGCCTGCCCGGAAGATAGGTCCAATGGGACCAATGGGTCATATGGGGCAGAGGGACGCTTGCCGGGCTTGACCTTCTTCTCATTGCCGAATTTATCGGTGCAGGTGAGCTTGTAGCCCCTGCCGTTTTTCTTGACCGTGAAAATGAACGTGCCGCCGTCGGTGTAGCTCCCGCCTCGGGCGTTCCAGTATTCGTCGGCGATTGGGC
>DASRZD010000252.1:0-2096 GCA_035686805.1 Armatimonadota bacterium | reverse complement strand
TACGGAAGAAGATTCGATGAACGTGGAGGACATGATTTCCTGGTACAGCAAGAGATAAGACGCTTACCCGACCTGCGCCAGCTCGGACGCATTCTCCTGAACCTTCGCCACGCCATCCGCGAAGTCATCCATGTCCGCCTTTGTGCTGAGGAGAAAGGGATGGTGGAAGGCGCAGCACTCCTCCCGGTGGGCCTTGTCGCACACTGGAAGCTCGAACCGGCTGGGGTCAATCGCCTGCCAGTATTCCTCGCTCCAGTGATGCCGCTTCTTCGTCTGAGGATTATAGAGCGTCGCCCGATTGAGCGGCTCGAAGATGATCCACGGAGCAAGGCCAATCTCCGCCCCCAGCGCCTTCAGGAATGCCGACCTAGGCGCGCCCTGAAACCCCAACGGGTCATACCGGAACGCGTAGGAGAAATACGACTGCCTCGTAATCTGAGGATGCCGCTTCATCGGCTTGATTCCCGGAATCTCGGCAAGGCGCTTGTTCAGGTACTGCGCGTTCTCATCCCGGAGGTTGACCTGTGCCTCCAGCCGCTCGATCTGCGCAAGCAGGACCGCCGCCTGGAACTCGGTCATGCGATAGTTTCCGCTCTGGATGGGCGACTTCTCACCCTGACGCGGACGCCCGCAATGCCGCAGGGCGCACAGGCGATCATACAGATTGTCATCGTTCGTGATGGCCGCCCCGCCCTCGCCCGAGGTGAGGACCTTGCTGTGCTGCATGCTGAACGCCCCCATGTCGCCAATCGCCCCAGCGCCCATATCCCGCCAGCGCGAGCCGTGAGTCTGGGCGCAGTCTTCGATGACTTTCAGCCCATGCTTGCGGGCGATCTCCATTGTTCGGTCCATATCCGCCATGCTGCCATAAAGGTGGACTGGGATGATCGCCCTCGTCCTCGGCGTGATCGCCGCCTCGACGAGCGTCGGATCAATGCAGTAGGTCTCGGGATCAACGTCAACGATGATGGGGACGGCGTTCACGTCGAGGCACGCGGCCGCGGTCGCCTGCCAGGTGTACCCCGGCACGATGACCTCATCGCCCGCGCCGATGTCCAGCGCCTCCAATGCGAGCTGGAGCGCGACCGTGCCGTTCATGAGGCAGACGGCATACTTCGCCCGCGAGAAAGCCGCGAACTTCTCCGCGAACTCAGCCTCCATCGGCCGATTTGCCGCAGCCCAATCGCCGCTCCTGCAAACCTCCAGCAGCAGCTCTTCCTCACGCTTACCTCGAATCGGCCATGTCTGCCACGCCTTCGTCCGAACCGGATTCCCACCATTGATTGCTAACTTTGCCATCGATCCCCTCAACTGCTCACTGATTACTGATCACTGATCACTCTGTCGTTTCCTGCATCCTCGCCCATCTCTTGCCCACGCGGCCCTTCATCCGCGTGAGGTACACATCCTGGGCCTCGAACTTGTCCCCCGCCTTCTTGAGCATCTTCTGAAGCAGGGCCTCCATCTTGTCCTGAAGCTCCTTCGCTTCCGGCTTATCAATCAGATTGTTCATCTGGTAGGGGTCTTTCTCATTGTCGAAGAGCACATAGCCCTTATCGCTGAATCGCGCGTAAGTATACCTGTCCGTCCGAACCCCCCGCCACGGACCCGCGGCTTTCCTGCCTGGGACGCCAGCTATCTTCTGAAGCAGCACCGCCTCGGGCTTTCTACCGCCTTTGCCAAGCAGAACAGGGGAAAGGTCAGTGCCCTGAACCACTTTCGGGATTGGCGCACCGCAGAGCCCCAGGAGAGTGGGCATGACGTCAACCGTGTTGAGCAGCACGTCGGTCTTCTGCCCGGCCTTGATCTTCTTCGGATACCGCATGATGAACGGGACATTGATGCTCTCCTCGAACGGCACGTTCTTCCCCTGCAAGCCCTGGCTGGCGAGCATGTCGCCGTGATCGCTGGAGAAGCAGATGATCGTGTCGTCCGCGATCCCCAGCTCATCGAGCGCCTTCGTAATCTTGCCGATTGCCCTGTCCAGGCCGGCGATCATCGCGTAGTAGACATGCGCGTTCTCCCGATCATCCATGCCCGCCGGGACATTCGCACGCTGAGTAAGCTTGTCAGAGGGATACATGTCCAAGTACTTC
>DASRZD010000251.1:0-5624 GCA_035686805.1 Armatimonadota bacterium | reverse complement strand
TGGATGATCGAGTATAGCTCGGGAGCTTCGGGCTCGGTGACGGGCCTGGCTCGATACATGGCCAGCACGATCTTGTCGCTGAACCAGTAGCTCACGGCGTTCATCACCAGGGCGAACGCGAAGGCGATCACCATGCCGCCGCCCCGACCGAGCCATCCGCCAACCAGCACCAGGAGCACGGTCATTATCGTAAGCAGAAAACCTGTTTTCAAAGCATTCATTTTCGATATTCCTCGACGGTTATTATAGCCGGCAAAAGGCCTCCGAGTCAACATCCGGCCTCACTATCTGGATACGTCCGCGGGCAGGTGAGGGTTCCCTTGTTTCCGGGTCTCGGAACTCTCAGCGCGGAGAGAGCGTAGTAGAGAAGGGCGGTCAGACCTTGGACTTTAGACTCCAGACTTTGGACCTTAGAGGATTGCTTTCTTGACACCGCCAGGTGCTGCCGTTATACTCAACAGGAAAAATCGGCGAAATCGTTTACAGTCCGCCGACTTGCGGGCTTTTTTCGCGTCTTCCGCCTTCGCCGAAGCTATGGAGGACAAGTCGGCGGACAAGGGAACAATATTGCATTCATACTCATCAATAATCCTGGAGGTGACCGCATGGCGATTGCCGTGAAGACGGAGGGTCTTACCAAGAACTACCGGCTTCTCATGCATAAGGATCCGGTGAATGCCCTTACCGACCTCAATATCGAGGTTCAGGAAGGCGAGATATTCGGCTTTCTCGGGCCGAACGGCGCAGGTAAGACAACCACCATCAAGATGCTCCTGGGGCTCACCTACCCCACATCGGGGCAGGCATGGATCCTGGGCAAACCTGCCGGCGACATAGAGGTCAAGCGTGAGATAAGCTACCTGCCCGAGAGCCCCTACTTCTACGAGTACATGTCCGGCACGGAGCTTCTGCGCTTCTATGCCAATCTTTTCCGCATAAGCGGCAGCGCACAGGCAGAAAAGATCGAGCACCTGCTGAAGCTGGTCGGCCTGTACAATGACCGCTATAAGCCGCTGAGCCAGTATTCCAAGGGAATGCTGCAGAGAATAGGCATCGCTCAGGCGTTGGTCAATGATCCTAAGCTTCTTTTCTTCGACGAGCCGACCTCCGGCCTCGACCCGATCGCCCACTCCGAGATCCGCGACCTGATCCTCAAGCTTCGTGAGGAAGGCCGCACGGTCTTCCTGAGCTCGCATCAGCTCTCGGACGTGGAGATGGTATGCGACCGGGTGGCGATCCTGAACAGGGGCAAGCTCTTGAAGCTGGGCCACCTGGATGAGATGCTGTTCGGCGGCTCGGTGGAGATCACGGCGAGCGGGCTCGATGCCTCCGCCGTCGAGAAGATCAAGACTCTGGCGAAGTCGGTCGCCGCCGGGGATGGGTTGGTCACCATGTCCCAGGATGAGGGCGAGGGAGTCGGCAAGGTGATTGACGCCGTTCGAGCGGCGAACGGGCAGATCCTCTCGGTCATTCCGCAGAAGCGGACTCTGGAGGGGCTGTTCATGGAAATCATCAGGGAGGTGAACAAATGACGATCCTCACAATCGCTAAGACAACCCTCGGGGAAGCTCTGAGGAAGAAGATCCTGAACATATTCCTGCTGGTCGCCGTGGCGATGATCGCCTTCTCGGTATCGTTCGCATTCTTCAGCTACCGCGAAGAGATCACCATCATCAAGAGCATGGGGCTGGGAGTCATTGCGATCGCCGGGATGTTCATTGCCATCGTGCTGGGGATCAATCTCGTGCCGGCGGAGATCGAGCGCAAGACCATCTACACGATCCTCTCCAAACCCGTGCGAAGGCATGAGTTCCTCCTCGGCAAGTTCCTTGGATCGCTGCTCACCATATTTGTAAACATCAGTCTGATGAGCATAATCTTCATCGCCCTGGTGGCATGGAAAAACCAGTGGCATCCCGAGTTTGCCCTCCTGAAGGGCCTGCTGATGATCTTCTTCCAGCTCTACTTGCTTAGCTCAGTCGCGCTGCTGTTCTCGGTGTTCACTACCCCGGTTGTAAACTTCTTCCTGACGAGCGCGGTGTATATCGTCGGCAGCCTGTCCGACATCACACTGGCAATGAGCAGGGGCGAGGAAAAGAACTTCATAGTCAAGGGTTTCTATTGGGCCCTTCATAATCTGGTCCCGCAGTTCGCCAACTTCTTCACCCAGAACCCGCTGATTCACCCGGAAGTGGTCATCAGGAACGAGGGCATCTATTACGCCCAGAACATCATCTATGCGATCGTATATGCCGCCGTGCTCCTGATAATCGCGATTCTGCTGTTCGAACGGCGGGACATGTGAGGCAAAAGTGAAATCCAGCACGCGAATAATACTGGTCATAGTCGTACTTGCGCTCATTCCGGCGGTCGTCAAGCTTCAGGCATTGATAGATCCTCAGCGCGCTCAATTCCAGCCCGGCAAGGGCGTCGGCTCGATGATCACTCAGGTCGGCAAGAGCCCGGTCATACTGCCAAGCCAGTTCGTCGCGGGGACGGTCATTGGTCTCCGAGAGGTCGTCGCCGGACTCCTATGGGTTCGAGCCAACGATTTCTTCCACAGCGGGAACTATGAGGCGATAGTGCCGCTGACCAGGATTGTCACATGGCTCGATCCGCATCAGATTGACGTCTACCGAGTGGGGGCATGGCACCTGGCCTATAACTTTACGGACACTGCCCAGCATGCCGACCGCAGATACCTGATACCTGCGATAACCTTCGAAAAGGAAGGCGTAGATAACAATCCCCATGTATCCGACTTGGAGTTCGACCTCGGATTCGTTCTCTATTCCATGAAGGCATACCAGTTCGACAAGGCGCTTTATTGGACCAAGAGAGGCGCGTCTGAGAAGGATGCCATGCTTCCGATGCACAGGCAGATTGCCCACGCTTATGAGAAATGCGGAAGGATCGAGGATGCGCTGAAGCAGTGGCAGCACTGCATACAGGAAGGTCAGGATCTGCTCAAGAAGGATCCGAAGGATTTCCGGGCGAGGGACCACTATCAGGTGTCCAAGAGGAACTATGACCTGATGCTGGTTAGGAAGTCGCTGCGGGAAGACTTGAACAAGCATCCGATTGACGTTGGCTTCGAGGGGGGCTTCAAGCGGCTTGGGCCTAGGCGGTTCAAGATCAGCGGGAAGATCAACTTGCCGGATGCAACGCGGATCAATGTCCAGTTGGCAGACGATGACTACGAGGAACACGACCTGAGCAAGTTCAGTTGGGACGTTGACCCGAACGAGACTGCGCTATACGACCTTGGGATACATGGGATCTTCACGGAAAACGGCCAGTTTTCGAGGGTGTGGGACGTGACCAAGGATACCAAGCAGTACCCGTTCAAGAAAGACAAGTATACGCTCATATTGACCTTCAACCCCCGAATGGCCCCTGATTTCGTCCAGGACAATGTCGGCTGGAGCGGCGAAGGAATCACCGACAAGAAGTACCTGGATACGAAGACAAACCCCGGTGTCCGAATGGTGCGAAAAGTGATCCATCTGGAACGGAAAGACATCATCTGATTTCAAATTGCAGATTTCAAATCGCAAATTGGATTGGGACTTGAATCACCTCCTTAGAGTTGGCATTATCGCGTCGCATCTGGTATAATGTCCCGTCAGTTTGATCGTGCTAGATGGGGAACTAGCGGTGCCCTGTAACCCGCAATCCGCTATAGCGGGGTCGAATTCCTGCTGGAGGTTTGACTTCTTGAGGCTCGGCCATCGTAAGCGGCGTTGATAGTCGGGCCCTGCGCAACGGCCGTCCTGCGAACCCCGTCAGGTCCGGAAGGAAGCAGCGGTAAACAGGTTCGCCCGTGTGCCGTACGGTTTCCTGGCTGGAGTTGGCTGCGAGAGGTAACACTCGGGAGGCCCTATCGAAGGCAGGTGCACGATCATCAAAATGCAGATTTCAAGCATTGGAATCTGCATTTTTGTGTGGATTACATGCCTTACGTTTCGCTATATCGGAAATATCGCTCGCAGACGTTCGAAGACGTCATGGGTCAGGATCATGTGACCCGTACCCTGCAGAACGCCATCCGCCAGGGGAAGGTTTCGCACGCATACCTGTTCTGCGGAACACGAGGCACGGGGAAAACCACCACCGCCCGACTTCTTGCGAAGGCGCTGAATTGCGACAAAGGGCCGACACCCCAGCCATGCAACGAATGCCCCGCCTGCACCAGCATCACCGAAGGCAAGGCGATGGACATCATCGAGCTTGATGCGGCTTCGCATCGAGGGATCGGCGACGTGAAGGACATCAATGAGAACGTCAAGTTCCCGCCGATGGAGCTCAGGTACAAGGTCTTCATAATTGACGAAGCACACCAGCTATCGAGCGATGCGAAAGACGCCTTCCTGAAGACCCTGGAAGAACCCCCGCAGCACACCGTTTTCATACTTGCAACGACCGAGCCGCAGAGCATTCCGATAACCATCCGGTCCCGATGCCAGCAGTTCGATTTCCGCCGTGGGTCACTTCGGGATATCAGGGATCGGCTGAAATACGTCGCGGACGGGGAGGGAGTCGGCGTGGAGGAAGCCGCCTTCGACCTGATGGCCGAGAATGCGGAAGGCTCGTGGCGGGACGCGCTCAGCCTGCTGGAGCAGGTGCTGGCTTACACCGACGGGCAGATCACCATTGATGATGTCAACACAGTCCTTGGCACGGTCAACAGGGAGTTCCTGTTCAGGCTGGTGGACACTCTCTCGGAGCATGACGAGCGAGGGGCGTTTATGGCGGCGGCGGAGGCGATCGAGTCGGGGAAGGACATCCAGCAGCTTTTGAAGTCCATCGCCGCTCATTTCCGGAACCTCTTGTTCGCGCAGGTCTCGAAGGACTTGAGCGATCTGACGACCAGTGATGAGCTTGCAGGCAGGCTTCGGTTGCAGGCGGAGAAGTTCGGCAGAAGGCCGCTTATGCTGGCGGTAGAGGTCCTGACCGAGGCCGAGAAAGACATCCGGTTCAGCGATCAGCATCGGCTGATTCTGGAGCTGGCACTCCTGAAGACGATCGAGGCGCTGAATCCTTCTCAGCCTCAGGTAGTCGCCCAAGTGCAGGAGACCAGACAGCCGGCCCCCGAGCAGCCAAAGCCTGCCCCGAAGCCCGAGCCGGAGAAGCAGCCCCCTCCCCCGAAGGCTCAGGCGGAGACAAGTGGGCAGAGTTTGCCGGAATTTGATAGAATAAAAGGGAAGTGGGGGCAAGTCCTCCAGCACGTCAAGAGTCGCAGTATGCCTGCGCATGGGTTGCTGAAGGATGCCACACCAATTGCGGTGCGGAACGGCGCACTTGTTCTGCAGTTCGAAGGCGAAGGCCAGAAGGGTCTCATAGAGAACGAGACGGATAGGGGCAGAGGGCCGTCCAAGCGACAGACCCTGCTTTGGGCGATAGAGCAAGTCTTCGGTGTGCAGAATGTGAAGATCATCTGCGAGGTCCAGCCGCGGGAAGCGGCTCGTCCGAAGGCGGCAGGCGGGATGTTCGAGGAAGGGAACGATTTGCCGGATCCGTTCCAGGAAACGAACGACGACTTGAAGAACGTGCTGGAGACGTTTCCGGATGCGAAGATAGTGGACGAGTGAGTAATGCGTAAGGAGTAATCCGTAAGGGGGGTA
>DASRZD010000250.1:0-9858 GCA_035686805.1 Armatimonadota bacterium | reverse complement strand
TCTCCTCCGGCCGGGCAAACCATTTCCTGAACTCGGCCTTGTCGAACGGCAGGTCGAACTTCGAGGCGTCTATGCCATTCGGGATGATATCCAGCTTGTCCTGCGGTACCTCGAGGACATGCGAAATCTCATCCCGCATATAGTGACTGCAGCAGATCACCCTCCAGGCCTCGTAACAGAGTTCCCACTCGATGCCGCTGATATAGCGCTGGAGGTCGTTGTGAATGCCATGATTCCGTCCGTGCTCCGTGGCATGGATTGTCGCCACCATGGGGAGGCGGAGCTTCTGTTTCAGAGCCTTGCCGGCAAACTCGGAGAGCCAGTCGTGGGCATGGATGACCGTCGGCTCCGTGATGGGCTGGAGCTTGGGCTTCTGCCCGTGTGCGGGTTTCTTTCCGTTCAGCAACTCAGTAATCTTGGCCTCACTGGCCGCATTCAGGTTATGCACCCAGTGGACGAAGTCATTGCCGGACGGAACCGGGACACGGTAGACCGACAGATTCCCATTCAACTCCTCGGGCGGAGCATCGGGATGATCGCCGGTGATGATGTCAACCTTTACCCCTTGATTCGCCAGCGCATGGCTCAGATCATAAACGTGCCTTGAAAGCCCTCCCACGATCTTCGGCGGGTATTCCCACGACAGCATGATAACTCGCATAAAAACCCCTTAAGAACGTCCAACTTCGAAATCTGAACGAACCCCCCAAGAACCTAAAACCCACAACCTGCAACCCTAAAGCCTGCATACCGGGCAGATGCCGTCCTCGCTATTCTGAAGGGAGCCGCATTGCCGGCATGGCGTCCAGCCGTTTGCCTGCTTCCATTTCTCGAGCCGGAGGGCGGTAGTCAGTAGGCGCTTCAAGTCCTCGGCGCCCTCGCCGGCCTGGACCGCCGTCGCGTCCACCTGTTCAAGTTCACTCTCCGAAAGCTGAATCCCTTCCAAGTCGGGCTTGAGGGCGGCTTGTTTGGGCGATTCGAGCTTCTTTGACGGGAATCGGCCGGACTTGAAGACGATCTCTTTCACCACGTTTCCGCCCGCCCGGCGGTTCAGCTTCTCGATGATCCCCTGCTTGTAGAATGTCAGCTCATTCGCCCACACCGGGCTCTTCGCCGTGACGTACAATGTCCCGTCCCGGATGAACTCCGGCTGAGCGGCCGATGACACCTGCTCGCCGACGACCTCATCCCACACCAGTACGCACGTCTGCTCCTTGACCTGAGTTTCGATCTTCATCCCACGGAGCATTTCCGAGATCAGCGACCCTACGCCGAATGGCCCCTTGGCTCTCACTCTGGCGTCACCTGACCTTCAGCTCGACCGGGCTCGCCGCAGGCCGCAACGCGATAGACTCTCCCGCCCGCGAGGAACTCGTGGTCGAATACCCGCTTGCTCGCGGCGGTGACGAATATCTGGCAGCGCCCCCGGGTCATGTCGAATACTTGCTTTCTCCGTCCCTCATCCAGATCGGTCATGACGTCATCCAACAAGATGATCGGCGGCTCCTTAGCGGTTTCATTCATCAGCTCCAACTCAGCCAATCGGAGGCTGAGGGCGATCGTCCGCTGCTGGCCCTGAGAGCCGTAGGTCCGGGCATCAACCCCATTTACTGTGAAGATGAGGTCATCCCTCTGAGGGCCGACAAGCGTGATCCCCCGCCAAATCTCCTCGTCGCGGACCTCCTCCAGGCGGCTTCTAAGACGTTCGGCGAGTTGCTCTACGGCATCTGCCCCGTCAAGGTTAGTTCGAGAATGGTACTTCGTTTCCATGGTCTCCGAACCCTCGGTAATCCGAGAGTGGATGTCCCTCGCCAGCCCTGCGATCCGCGACACGAAGTTAAGCCGGCGGTCCAGGATCTTTGAGCCGTAGTCCACAAGCTGCACATTCAGGACCTCCATGACTCCATCCCTGCATCCGCGGGCCTGGAGGTCCTTCAGCAGGCGGTTTCTCTGCTCCAGCACCTTCCGGTAGTTCACGAGCAGATGGCAGTAGAGAGGCTGGACCTGGCTGATCTCCAGGTTCATGAACCGCCGGCGATGGGAGGGCTCTCCGCGGACGATCTCCACGTCATGCGGTTCGATCAGTAGGACATTCACCTGCCCCATGAGATCGGCGAGCCTCGTCTGGCGGATCGTATTTATCAAGACTTGCTTCTTTTCCGACCGGCCAAGGATGACTTCCACTGAGATATCGTTCTGCTCCTCGCGACCTACCTCCGCCGAAACCCTCGCCTGGTCGGATTCCCATCGCACGAGCTCCGAATCCCGACCCGCCCTCCAGGACCTCGCGAGAGCAATGACATAGATTGCCTCGAGAAAGCTCGTCTTTCCCTGAGCATTCCTCCCGAGCAAGATATTCAGTCCCGGATCAGGCTCGATCGAGAGTTCCGCATAGTTCCTAAAGTTATGGAGGATTAGCCTCTTAATGTGCATTTGGCCGGAAAAGTTGTCAACAGAGTATTTCAATTCTGAGGTATGGATCCATCTCAGTGGTAGTTATTATACAGCATGTGGACGGTGTTGGTAACTCTCGACTGCTCGCATAGTATCCGCTTGCTAGGTTTGTCGGTAAGTTGTGGACAACTCAGCACTAACCTTTTGGTCTATTAACACTATTCACACCAGGCGCTTGCTTCGCCGGTTATCCACAGCTTGTATGCAAGGTTTGCTGACAGTGGGTGTTCACAGACTGACTTACACCCTCCCCGTCCTCAGATCTTCCCTGAGTTCCTCCACCTTCGCTCGAAGGTCGGGGTCCTCATCGAGGAGACCCTTGATTCGGGAATGAGCATGGATGACCGAGGCGTGATTCCGCCCGCCGTAAGCCTTGCCGATCGCCTGGAGGGAGTATCCTGTGAGCTCGCGGGTGAGGTACATCGCCACATGCCGGGCAAGCGCGAGCTCCTTGGTCCGCTTCTGGTTTCGAAGCTCCTCGATCTCCATGCCGAATCCCTGTGCGACCGCCCGCTGGACGGCCTCCGGGGTCAGCTCGGTGTACTTCTTCTCCGCCAGATACCGGCCGAGAATTTCCTGCGCCAGGGGGATGGTGAGGGGCGTCTTCATGAGCGAGGAATATGCCAGCAAGGTGACCAGCGCGCCTTCCAGCGCCCGGATATTCGTGGGGATGAGGCCCGCGATGCACTCCAAGATCGGGTACTTGATCTCCACTTTCTCGGCGATGGTCTTGCTCTCCAGGATGGCGATGCGTGTCTCGAGGTCCGGTGGCGCAATATCCACCACCAGGCCGGACTCGAACCGGGATTTCAGCCGCTCCTCCAGGGGCGCGAGATCGCGGGGAGAGCGGTCGCTGGACAGGATAATCTGCTTGTTTATCTGAATGAGCGCGTTGAACGTGTGGAAGAACTCTTCTTTGGTGCGCTCCTTGCCTGCGAGGAACTGAACGTCGTCCACCAGCCAGACGTCAACGGTCCGGTATCTCTGTCGGAAGTCCTCAGACCTATGCTCCCGGATGGAGGTCACGTACTGCGAGGTGAACATCTCCCCGGAGACGTAGGCGATCCTGAGCTTGGGATGATTCTCCAGGATGTAATGACCGATCGCCTGGAGGAGATGCGTCTTTCCCAGGCCCGGCCCGCCATAGAGGAAGAATGGATTATACACACGGCCGGGCTTCTGTGCCAGCGACTGGGCGGCGGCATGCGCGAGCCTGTTGCATGGGCCGACTACAAAGCTGGCGAACGTATACTTGTCGTTCAACGGCTGCGAGAATTGGCTGACTGCGCCGGCCCTCTTCGGAGCCTCTTTGACCTCAACGGCCTTCGCTTTCGGCGGCTCCTTCGGCATAATGGTGAAGGCGACATCCACGTCGAAGCCGAGGATCGAGCCAAGGGCGACCTTCACATGATCGGCGTACTTCTCCAGGAAGATCTTCGCGAGCTCACTGGCAGCACCGATCGCAACAGTGTTCCCCTGAATAGAAAGGGGTTTGGCCGTTTTGAAGAAGCTTTCGAAACTGGGGCGGTTTATCTCAGGTGCAAGAAGGGCCAGCGTCTTTTCCCAGGCGCGTCTAAAGGCAATGAGAGCATCGTCCTCACCTAAATGGAGCTGACCTTCCAATGAAACCTCCGGGGTAGAACCTGATTATACAACCTATGGGAGGGCGGGGCAATAGCCATTTCCGTACTTTTCCGAGAACAAAATTTCAACTATCCAAGCGGTCGGCGGACTGAATTCCCAGGGCAAGCAGGCCACCCAAATTTCGCTTGTAACAAATGGAACTATTGTGCTATAATAGCCCGAATTGGGAGGGACCAGGTTTGCCGAAAAGAACGTTTCAACCTAAGAATAGAAGACGCAAGCGCGTCCATGGATTCTTATCCAGAATGAGCACCAAAGCCGGGCAATCGATATTGAAGCACCGGCGAGCCAAGGAGAGGGAAAGGCTCACGGTCTAAGGCGTAATGCGTGATGAGTAATGCGTAATATGGAACGCATGAGGCGCTGAGTGCTGCAAAAAGAGCATAGGCTCACAAGCGGCCGGGACTTCAAAGCGATCTTCGCCGGCGGTAAGACCTTCACGAACAGGCTGATCGTTTTGAAGGTCATGCCGAGACGAGACGAGCAGCCGAGCCGATTCGGGTTCCTTACTAGTTCGAAGCTGGGTAAAGCAGTGGTGAGGAATCGTGCCAAGAGGCTGCTCCGGGAGGCCGTAAGGCTTCTTCAGGGACAGCTGCAGCAGACCGGATATGATGCGGTGCTGATCGCCCGACCGGGGGTCCCGGAGGCGAGTTTCGAAGTAGTCTCGAAGGCAGTCGAGGAGCTGTTCCGAAAGGCGGGTCGGCTCGCGACTTATAAGCAATCACAAGAAGGTCATCAAAACGGAATAACATGCGGCGAGCATTAATACAGTTAGTAAGGGGATACCAGTGGTTCAGCAAATACAGGCCGCCTACATGCCGATATTGGCCGACATGCTCCGAATATGCCGTTCAGGCGATCGATAAGCACGGGCCGATCAGAGGTATGGTGATGGCGGCATGGCGCATTCTCCGATGCAATCCATGGTCCCCCGGCGGGTTTGACCCGGTCAATTAGCCGCGTGACGAATAATCGAGGAACTTAATGAAAGACAAGACAATCTGGATCGTCGCCCTCATGTGGATGGCGATGATCTTGTTCGTGCTGCCCCGCCTTAGTCAGAATAAGCAAGTCACTCCGCCGCCTGCTCAGCAGGTTTACCAGAAGGCAGAGGCTGCCGAAAAGGCGGCCGACAGTGACAAGAAGAAACTAAACGAGGCGATCAAGCAGTATTCGCAGCTTCAGAAGAAACAGTATGGGGACAGCGAGTATATCCCCCAGGCGCGCCTCAGGATCGCCCTCATCTACGAGACTAAGCTCCACGATCAGCGCAAGGCAGTTGACGCTTACACGAAGCTGATTCATGACTATCCGCCGGCGACGAACCCCATAGGCAAGGAAGCCCAGGAGAGGCTCACGGCATATCAGATCAGTCAGGATAAGAAGGCGTCCAAGGGCGCCGGCTACAAGGTCATAGATACCATGGTAGCCCTGACCGGCAGGAATCCCAAGTACAGCTATGCGCTGGCCCTCCTCGTAATCACCCTGGTCTTCAAGCTGATCACCACTCCGCTCTCGCATATGCAGTTCAAGAGCATGCGGGAGATGCAGAAGGTCGCACCGCTGGTGAAGCAGATCCAGGAGAAGCACAAGGGCAACCAGCAGGAGATCGGGAAGCGGACGATGGCCCTGTATAAGGAGCATGGCATCAACCCCCTGAGTGGTTGTCTGCCGCTCCTGGCGCAGATGCCGATCCTGATGCTGCTTTACTATAAAGTCATCATGCCCTATCTATACCAGTTCACCAAGGGCGAGTTCTTGTGGATCGGCACCAGTCTGGCGAAGAAATGGCCGGCAATCATCGGAGCGAACCTCTCCATGCCGGACATGCCGCTACTGGTCATATACACCATCAGCATGATCGTATCTCAGAAGCTGTCGGTCGTGGATCCAAGTCAGGCCGAGCAGCAGAAGATCATGGCATGGACGATGCCGATAGTATTCGCCTTCATCTTCAAGAGCTTTCCGTCGGCATTCATGCTCTACTGGCTGGCATTCAATGTGATCGGTACAATCCAGCAGTACAAGATAATGAGAAGCCCCATCACCGGCGGGCCTGCCGCAGGAATCACCAATGGCGGGAACGGCACCGAGCCCAAGGCACCAAAGCGCCCGCCCGTTAGCCCGGGAAAGAAGTCGAAGGGCCGGAAGAAGCACTTCGACGCTCAACCTGTTTTGAAACCAATCCCCGCTGCCACGTGAGGCGCGGGATGCTTGTTGGGAGGAGCCACTCCAAGATGACAACTATCGAAGAGACCGGTAGGAATGTAGAAGAGGCAACAGAGAAAGCGCTGGAGCAATTGAGCGTCACAGAGGATCAGGTGGATGTTGAGATCCTGGAGGAAGGAAGCAAGGGCTTTCTGGGCATCGGACAAGCCCCGGCCAAAGTGAGGGTGACCGTTCGGGCGATACCGGCAGCCGGCGAACCGAAACCTCGGCCTAGACGGAAGCCCGCTCCTAAACCACCCGAGGCGAAGCCAGCCCCAAAGCGCGAACCCAAGCGTGAAGTGAAGCGCCCAGCAAAGCCATCTCCCCCTAAAGCAGAAGCCGCACCCGAGGCTGTTGTCACTGAGGAAGCCATCCAGCAGGCGGCGGAAGTTGGCAAAGAGGTGCTGGGGAAGATTCTCGAAGGAATCGATAGCGAAGGCAAGGTGACTGTGAGGACGGCGTCCGATTCGCAGGTTGTGCTGGACATCGTCGGCGGCGACACTGCTCGCATCATCGGCCGACATGGACAGACGATTGATTCCATCCAGTACCTGGTCGGCATCATTGTCAACAGGAAGATCGGCGCAAAGGCCCGCGTGCTCGTTGACGCGGAAGGATATCGCGAGCGCCGAGAAGAGATCCTGAGGAAACAGGCCCTCGCCCTAGCGAAGAAGGTCAAGGAAACGAGACAAGAGGCCGTGCTCGAGTCTCTGCATTCGAATGAGCGCCGGGTGATCCACACCGCCCTTGCGGACAATCCGGACGTTTACACCTACAGCGAGGGTGAGGAGCCAAACCGGTTCCTGGTAATCTCACCAAAGAAATAAGCTCAAGACTTTAGGCTTTAGCCTCTGGAACCGAAAGGCCGGCTCTGAGGCCTAAGGTCTGAAAGTCTTCCCAAACTCATGACGAACCTGGACGATACAATTGCCGCAATCGCCACTCCGATCGGTGATGGCGGCATAGGCGTTATTCGGATCAGCGGAAGGAATGCACTCTCCGTCGCCGGGGAGGTTTTCCGCCCGATTTCCGGAGTCCCCGTTCCGGGGCTCCCCACTCACACCGCCCATTATGGGTTCATCCACGACCCCATCAGCGACGAGCAGATAGATGATGGAGTCATCACTCTTTTCCGGTATCCAAGAAGCTATACAGGCGACGATGCGGCGGAGATAAGCTGCCACGGAGGGATTGTCCCCATGCGCCGGGTGCTGGAAGCGGCGCTTCGGGCAGGCGCGAGGCTCGCCGAGCCGGGAGAGTTCACCAAGCGCGCATTTCTCAACGGCAGGCTCGATCTCGCTCAGGCGGAAGCCGTATTGGATATCATCCGAGCTCGCACCGATGAGGCCATGCGGGTCGCGAACCTCCAGTTCAGCGGATTGCTTTCGTCCCGAATCCGCATTCTGCGCGAGGAGCTTCTGGGCGTCATAGCGCACATCGAGGGGAGCATAGACTTCCCTGAGGACATCGAGCCCATGCCCGGGAAACAGATTTCGGAGCTCATTCAGGGTTCCATATCTCATGTCTCGGGCCTTATCGAAACCGCGGATCGCGGGAAGATCTTCCGCGAGGGGATCCAGGCGGTGATCACAGGGCGGCCGAATGTCGGGAAGTCCAGTCTCCTGAATGCTATTCTTCGCGAGAGCCGTGCCATCGTGACTCCGATCCCCGGTACGACCAGGGATGTCATCGAGGAAAGCGTGAACATCCGCGGAATCCCTGTTCGGACGATTGATACTGCGGGCGTCCGCGAGCCTCAAGACGTGGTCGAGCAGATGGGAGTGGATCGCACGAAGCAGATGCTCGAGCAGGCGGACCTCATCCTGGCGGTGATTGATTCGGAGGCAGGGTTCACCGCCGAGGACCAGGAGCTTGTGTCAGGGTTCGCCGACAAGCGGATGATCGTTGTGCTAAGCAAGACCGATCTGATTCGCGAATCCGAGGCCGAATCGCTTGCCGGGCAGGTCATGGATTGGGTGCGGGAGAACCTCTCTTCGAGCGTGACCGTCCTAAGAACGGCAGCGCCATCGAACGAGGGAATCGTGGAGCTGGAAGATGCCATCGCCGAAACGGTATTTCAAGGAGGAATCTCTCCCTCTGACGGAGTAGTAGTAAGCAATGTTAGACATCGGCGGGCGTTGGAAGAGGCTCTCGGTTCGCTTAAGCATGCGCTTCACACCGCCGATTCGGAAATGCCCATTGACCTCGTAAGCACGGACCTGAAGACAGCCACGGAGGCGCTCGGAAGCATTACTGGTGAAACGGTAACCGAGAACGTGATAGACCGCATATTCAGCGAGTTCTGCATAGGCAAGTAGGCATTGGCAAGGAGGTAGGCACAGATGAAGCTTTCGCGCGAATCGCTAATCGTCGTCGTTTTGGCGCTGGCATTTCTGTTGGTAGGTGTTGTTCAAGTCATCAGGGAAGTTTACGCAGCCCATGCCGACGGCATCTTTGCCCCACTCCCGGCCCATAAGGCAGTCTCCACCCCCATGATTCCGAGGAAATAGGACGGATAGGACTGATTCGACCTATTATCCTATCGGCAGGATCTCTTCCTTTTGTGTGCCCATGGCCGGCTTCACGAGTTTCATTTCGACCTTGTCTCCCGAGACCGTCACAAGCACGAAGTGGTGGAAATCCCCCTCGCCTTTGAACGATGGATAGAGGGGCGCGCCTCCGCCTCCCGTGATGATGTACTTCACCCCATTCTTCGTCTGCGCGCTGAAGAGGTGCTCGTGTCCCTGGAAAACCGCGGTGACCCTGTTTCTCACGAATAAGGCATGGAGGGCATCGCGATCCTTGGGGTACTTATCCATGCACTGGCCCATGTGGCCGTCAACGGGGTAGAGCGGCGCGTGGAGGAAGACGAACTTGTGTCGGGCGGCTCGCGATTTCCGAAGGTCCTCTTTCAGCCATTCGAGTTGGTCGCCTGTGATCTTGCTGGCCTGCCCGATCACATAGCTGTCCAGCACGATGAAATGGTCTCCCCCCTGATCGAAGGAATAGTACAGTCCGGGCAGTTCTTTCCCAAAGAACACCTGGTTCACAGGGTTGCCGGCGATCTCATGATTCCCCAGGGTAAGGTAGACTTTCGCGCGGAGGTTTGCCTTGGTCACCTGCACATATTGCTCGTACTGCTCCTTGGCCTTCAACGGATTCCACGAGCCGTAGATGCAGTCGCCGGTATTCACGGCAAACGCCGGGTCGAGGGAGTCAATCTTCTTCAGCACCGTTCGGTAGGAGTCGGGCGGCGCGGAGTCGGGCCGGGCGGGACGATTATCACCGAAGACGGCGAAGGTGAAGGGACTCGGCGATGGCTGCTCCTGAGCAACGGCAAACGCCACCGCGATGGCGATAAGGATCAAGATCCCGATGATGTACAAGCGTTTGTTCATGTGGGCATTATAGCGTGTGGAACTCGTCCGCGCAAGGATGCTATAATCGGTTGTTCGCTCGGTCTTTCCGGGAATATACTGATTCGGAGGGCCAGATGGAAGCATTGAGGATCGGATTGATCGGCGCCGGCGATGTCGCACGAGCGGCGCATTT
>DASRZD010000249.1:0-10286 GCA_035686805.1 Armatimonadota bacterium | reverse complement strand
GGGGGCTGGGGTAATGACCGTCCGCCCCCATTAACCATCAACCATCAACCATTCCGTCTGCGGATGCCCAGGAGCATTCCTATACCGCCGGCCAGAATCATGAGGGATGAGGGCTCAGGGACCGCCTGGACGACGCGGAAGCCGCTGTAGCGTTCCTCTGTCGATGGCCAGCTATAGTGATAGCGACAGTCAGCACAGAGCTCGATGGAGTAGGTGCCGTATGAACCGCCACGCAGGCCGCGATAGTCACAATTATACTCCTGATGTACAATAGACTCATTCCACTCAGCGATGTTTCCAGCCTGGTCGAATGTGCCGTAATAGCTATAGGAATTGTGGAACTCACCGACCTCAGTACGGTAATAGGGGCTGCCGATCAGGTGGCCGCTGGTGTAGTAGTTCGCATTGTTGCCCGAGGCGTCTGCCAAGTCGCGCCCGGGAACCGTGTTGCTCTGCGTGGGGTAATCCCAGTACGCGTTCGACATGCCGCCCTTATAGTAGGCCGCCTTGTACCATTCGTCCTCGCGGGTGACCGCCCACATCCAATGGGCTTTGCGCTCAATCCACCAGCCGACTATATTACTATAGCCATTGATAAGGTACACGCCATCTTCGGTTGTAGAGGCGTTCTGCGGTCCGGCGGGCTGGCCGTTGTGAAGCCAGTTGGCGAAGCGGCATGAATCCCAGAAGCTGACGTAGTTCACCGGCCGGTTTGCCCTGTCGCTTGCCACGCTATACGTGTATGAACCGGGACTTCCCGACCGCTGAATCTTGCAGCCACCATAATCGCTCCACATAGAGGCGTTGTACAGACCGTAGGCGTCGCTGGCGGCGACATGATTCAGAAAGTCGCAGTACTGCCCCGCGGTCACTTCATACTTGCCGATGTTATAGATGTAGTCAACCGCTCCGCAGATCCGATCAGGCCCGTATCCACCTGCACTTATCCCGGAAAGCTCCCCTTGATTCCCCGGATCGCCGACCGTGACGGTCTCCAGGTTCGTGAGGCCCTGGCCGAGGTTGAAGACGTTGGCGGATGATGCGACCGATAGGACGAACAGGACTGACGCGACGAACAGGACGAGCAGAAGCTTCTTCATCTCTTTCTCCCAGGCTGGCCCTTGCTGCAGGCTCTTGTATTAAGTATACGCTCTTCTGCAGAGATGTCAACAGGTAATTCTACCGGGTGAGGAGAATTACTGGAATAGTGGAGGGGAAGATGACCGATCTTGAGCGATTCCTGGCGGTGATGGAGTACAAGCCTTTCGACAAAGTCCCGCACCATGAGTTGGGTTTTTGGCCGCAGACGACTCAGCGGTGGGAGACTGAGGGCGCGGGGCATGAGGATATCTGGTACGACTGGTGGACAGGCCCGGGCTACTTCGGCTTCGACCGCCGGGAGTATATTAACGCTACCTTCACTATGATTCCGGCGTTCGAGAGTAAGCTGCTGGAGCGCACCGAGCGATATGAGACCATCATAGACGAACTCGGCAGGACCAGAAAGGCGCTCATCGAGGGGACGCTCGGCGGCGGGCGGATGTGCATGGACACATACCTCAAGTTCCCCGTGGAGACTCACGACGACTTCCGCGAGCTGAAGAAGCGCTACGTCGCCTCGCTGGATCAGCGTTATCCCGCAAACCTCACCGATCCCGCGAACGGCTGGAAGGATCGGGAGCACGTGCTGGTGCTCGGTCGCAATTGCGCCGCCTGCGGGTTCTACTGGCGCGCGAGGGAGTGGATGGGCACGGAAAACCTTTCGCTCTGCTGGTATGACGACCCCGACCTCGCCCACGACATGATGGAGTTCTTCGCCGACTTCACCGTCGAGGTCTGTGGTCGCGTCCTCCGGCACACGGACGCCGAGTACTTCGTGCTCAATGAGGACTTCGCGGGCAAGGGCACGCTGCTCCTCGGGCCGGAGACGTTCAAGACGTTCGTGTTCAAGCCCCTCAAGCGGCTCATAGACTTCCTTAAGTCGCACGGGGTGAAGTATATTGCGCTCGACAGCGATGGCACGACCGAGCCCCTGATCCCGGTGATGATGGACGCCGGGGTGGACGTCCATTGGCCGCTGGAGCGGGCGTCATTCATGGACCCCGTCCGCCTGCGGAAGAAGTTTGGGAAGAGCCTGCGACTCTGGGGCGGGATTGACAAACGGGAGTTGGCGAAGGGGAAGAAGGAGATCGACGCGCATCTTCGGGAGCTACAGCCCCTCGTGATGGAAGGCGGCTTCATCCCGACCGTTGACCATACCATCCCGCCGGACGTCTCCTGGGACAACTTCCGGTACTACATAGACTCCAAGCGCAAGCTCCTGGAGGGGAAGCTGTAGAACACAGAAGCACAGAAGGGATTTCCATAAGGAAGCCAGGAAAGCAGGAAAGGGAGATCCTTAGCGCCGCGTCTGTAGGGACTCGACAATCCCCTTGTAGTGCGGATCGCTCTCAAGCATGAGCCAGAGGAGGGAGCGGCGGATGGAGTAGTCGCTCGTGGAGTCATCGGGGTAGACCCGGTTCGTCAGGACGATGAGGAACGTCCCCGCGAGGCGGTCGAAGTGGATGTAAGTGCCCGTGTACCCATTGTGGGAGAAGCAGGCGGTCTGCGGGCCTTTGTTCAGCGGAGTCGCGCTCGGCGGACGGGTCGAAATGCCCCAGCCTATGCCGTGAACCTCATCCACCGCTTCGGGTATCTGATTAGTCGCGAAGAGATCAATCGTCTCGGGCGTGAATATCTGCCTGCCGCCAAAGCTGCCGTTCGAGAGGATCATCCGGCAGAAAGGGATGAGGTCGTTGGCGGTGGTGAAAAGGCCCGCATTCCCACAGCAACCGTACCCGGTCTGATAGTAGTCGGCCAGCGGGTCATGGACCGTCCCCTGGCGGAAGTGCTCGCCGCCGATGGTCGGGGCCGCCTGAGCACGCTTCTTCTCGCTGAGGTAGTAGCCAGAGTTCCGCATGCCGAGGGGTGAAAACATCCGCCTGCGGAGGAGGGTTTCCTGGCAAACGCCCGCGACCTCTTCATTCACCCGCGCGAGGGTGATGAAGTTCAGGCACGCGTAGCGGTAGCCTTGGTTGGTCTTGTAAGCGAGAGGGGTTTCGGCGATGGTGCGGATGAGGGCATCCGACTTCGATTCACCAGGCTTGCGACCTTCTTCCACCTTGCCTGAATTGAGGTAGGCGGGCAGGCCCGAAGTATGAGCCATGAGGTTGCGAATCGTGATGTCACGCTTGTCATCCCTGTTCCACTGCGGCAGGTACTTGCTGACCTTGTCGTCCAGGCTGAGCTTGCCGTCCTGCATGAGGATCATGGCGGCCGACGTGGTCCCAACCGCCTTTGAGCACGACGCCATGTCGTACAGCGTGTCGAGGGTCGCGGGGGGCGAGCCTTCATCATAGGTCGGGTGACCATATGCTTTGGCGAAAAGGACCTTGTCGGCAGTCCCGATCACGACGCACGCGCTCGGGGTGACATGCTTCGAGATCGCCTCCTGGACGATGGCGTCAATCTTGCCACCGTCAATGGTTGGGGAGGCCACTGAACACCCGGCAGAGAGTATTGCGCAGATGAGCAGTATGAGCTTCATACCTCTATGGTTCACCGTGCCGGAAAGGATACCTGCTGAAGGATTTCACGCATATGCGGTGTAAACTAGCCTCGGAGGGAGTGGTGATTATGGGTGACAAGAAGATCAGGGTCGGGATCGTAGGCGGTCGGTTCGGAGCGACTTTCCAGTGGCACGAGCATCCGAACTGCATAGTGGAGGCGGTGAGCGACCTCCGGCCCGAGCGACGGCAGTACCTGAAGGACGTCTACAAGTGCGGGAAATCCTATGAGTCGTTGGAGAAGCTGATCCTCGACAAGAAGATCGAGGCGGTCGGCGTCTTCACGGGCGCTCCCGATCACGTCCGCGACTGCATCGCCGCCTTGAGAGAAGGCAAGCATGTGATCTGTGCGGTCCCGGCCGCGATGAGCATCGAGGAGGCGGAGGAGCTTTACCAGACGGTGAAGCAGACGGGGCTGAAGTACATGATGGCCGAGACGAGCTATTATCACCCGGCGGTCATATCGGCGCGAAAGTGGTTCGCAGAGGGCAAGTTCGGCGACATCTTCTACTGCGAGGCGGAATACCATCATCCAGGCCTGGACGTGCTCTATGTCGAGGACGGTCAGCGGACCTGGCGCTATGGGCTGGCCCCTATGAACTACCCCACGCACTGCACGTCGTATCTCATCGGCGTCACCCGCGAGCGGCTGATCACCGCAGCCTGCACCGGCCAGGACAACGGCGCGCAGTTCTACAAGGACAACATCTACAACAACCCTTTCTGCAACGAGACGGCCATGTTCAAGACGGACAAGGGTCACTCGTTCAGGGTCATGGTCTACTGGGATGCGCCCGTCCGAGGGTGTGAGAGAGGGCAATGGTATGGCAGCAAGATGAGCTTCTTCGACCCGAATCCGAATGGGCTTGGGCCGATCATCGTCAGGGATGGAGAGCAGATCGAGAAGGACGATGCCGGCTTCGAGCGGAAACTCTCGCCATTCGAGCAATACGCGCTGCCCGAGTATTGGAAGACCGACATGCTGCCCGAGCCGCTGCGTCATGCGAGTGGCCACGGAGGCTCGCACACCTTCCTGACGCACGAGTTCATCGATGCGCTGGTCAATGAACGGCAGCCAGCGGTTGATATCCGCGAGGCGCTGGCATTCACCGTGCCGGGGATCATCGCGCATCAGTCGGCGCTTCAGGGCGGGAAGCAATTGAAGGTCCCGACGTTCTACGACGGCTAGGAGGCAGTCATGATTTCCAGGAGAGATTTCCTTAGAACATCCACCCTGGCGGCGGCGGGGATGGCACTCGCCCCTCACGTGTTCGCGGCCTCGGAGAGGAAGATCAGGATCGGAGTCGTCGGGGGCAACTTCGGCTGTGCATTCTTCTGGCACGAGCATCCGAACTGCATCGTGGAGGCGGTCAGCGACCTCATCCCCGAGAGACGCGAGCGGCTGATGAAGGTCTACAAGTGCGGGAAGTCCTACGAATCGCTGGAGAAGCTGATCCTGGACAAAAACATTGACGCGGTTGCCATCTTCACGGGCGCGCCGGATCATGTGCGGCATTGCGTCGCCACGTTGAAAACCGGCAAGCACGTATGCTGTGCAGTCCCGGCCGCCATGAGCCTCGATGAAGCGCATGAGTTGCATGACACCGTCAAGCGCACAGGCCTGACCTACATGATGGCAGAGACGAGCTATTACCGGCAGCCTGCCATTATCGCAAGGCAGTGGTTCAAAGAAGGCAAATTCGGCGAGGTCTTCTACACCGAGGCCGAATACCTCCACCCGGGAGCGGACAAGCTCTCCTTCGATGCCAAGGGCAACAAGACCTGGAGGCACGGCCTTCCGCCGATGCTGTATCCCACTCACTGCACGGCGTTCGTGCCGGGGATAACCGGCGAGCGGCTGGTTGAGGTAACCTGCACCGGCTGGGGTGACGGCGCTCCTGAGGTAACCGAGAACCGGTATGACAATAATCCGTTCTGGAACGAGATCGCGTTCTTCAAGACCGACAAAGGGCATGCTTTGAGGGTCGCCAGGATGCGGACCGGGGCGGTTCGCGGGTGCGAGAGGGCTCAGTGGTATGGCTCGAAGATGAGCTTCTTCATGGAGAACCCGCTCGGCCTCGGACCGATCATCGTGCGGGCGGGCAAGCAGATGGAGAAGGACGATGCCGGCTTCGAGCGTGCGCTTTCGCCGTTCGAGCAGTATGTGCAGCCCGAGTACTGGAAGACCGACATGCTCCCCGAGCCGCTTCGCCACACGAGCGGTCATGGGGGTTCGCACACATTCCTGACCCATGAGTTCATTGATGCCCTGGTGAACAATCGGAAGCCGACGGTCAACATCCACGAGGCACTCGCATACACGGTCCCCGGCATCGTCGCCCACGCCTCCGCCCTCAAAGGCGGGGATCAGATGAAGATCCCGGGGTTCTACGATGGCTAGGATACCTGTGGCTGATGATTCTAGCCATTCTTGACCTCCGCCTGGTAGAGGGCCCAGAGACGGGCGAACTCGCCAGTCCCGCTCTGCAATTCGTCGAATGTGCCCTCCTCCACGATTCGCCCCTGATTCATGACGTAGACATAGTCGAATAAGCGCACTAGGTGCAGCCGGTGAAGAGCGCATATCACGCACCGACCATCCAGCAGGGCAAGCAATCGGCGGAAGATCAGCATTTCCGTGCGGGGGTCTATGTTGCTGGTCGGCTCGTCGAGGAGTACGAGGCTGCTGTCCTTGATTGCGAAAATCCCACGGGCGAGGGCAAGTCGCTGCCTCTCACCGCCCGAGAGATTCACGCCCTTCTCACGGATATCGCTTTCCAATCCATTAGGCAATCCCCTGACAACCGAGTCAAAGGCGGCGATCCGGACGGCCTCATCGATTTCTGCCTGGGTGGCCGGTATCCCCATGGTGATGTTATGGCGGATGGTGTTTTCGAATATCTCCGGCTCCTGGGGGATCAGCGTTGCCGTGCCGGACAAGGCTGACAGCGGCATCTTCGCATGACCGTCCACCGTCATGAACGCATCCGATGGATGGCTCAGGCCGCGCAGCACCTGGAGCAGCGTGCTCTTTCCGGAGCCGCTTTCGCCGACAAGGGCAATCTTACTATCACGAGTCAGTCGAAGGGCGACGTCGTTCAGGTGCAGCTTTCCGTTGCCATACGAGAACGAAATCGGGTGAACGGCAATATCCGTCCATGACGAGATCGTCTCCTCGGAGGCAGAGGGATAACCTTCTCCCTCGAAGACCGGCTTGACTGCCTCGAAGTCCGTCCTCCAGTGCAGAACCTCCTCGTACTCTCCGCCGTAGAACCGAAACGCCTCCAAGAGCTGCCCCTGGTACTGGAATATGGCAGTCACCGAGCCGATCAGGATGGTGACGCCGGCTTGCTTCTGCTCCCAGATGTAGTAGAGAATAACGCCGAATTCCAGCAAGAGAGTCAGGAAGGCGATGGCGAAGCATTTTACCTGAGTGACGTTATGCTCCTTCATGATGTAAGGAAACGCACTGGCCAGGCGATCATCGAGGTCCTTCTTGACATACTTGCCCAGCCTGAGGGTTATGATGGTCTTGACATTGCTCATGTAGTCAAGGAAGCAGGCGGCGAAATCGTGGAAGGTTTCGATCTGTTTCCTATACAACGGCACTATCCGGTTGTAGAGTGTTCGGCTAACCACCACCATGAGGACTCCCGTCACAATGGCAGCGATCGAGACCTCAGGGGATATCTGCCAGAGGATAATCGCCGGTCCCCAGATCTTCATAATGACCGCGACGTAATTCATCTGTGCCGTGCCGAACTCATGCAGAGCCTTGGCGGCGATGTTGGTGCGATCAATCAGGTTGCCCGAGTGGTGCTCGGTATGCCAGCTAAGCGGCATTGACTGGAGTCTGTCATACACAGCGTCAACAAAGCGCCGGCGACTTCGAAATGCAACCGGCAGCTCGATGTAGCGAGCGGCTCGATGGCAGACCTCGAACGTGAAGAAGCAGAGCACGTAGAAGGTCAGCCAGTGGAGCACCTCATCCATTAGAGTCGGCCGATTGGCCTGAAGGGCGTTTACCACCATAGCAAACGCGTAAGGTTTTCCAAGGTCTCCCGAGATGGAGACCGCATGGAGAAGATAGTAGGCGACAATCTTCCACCTCTCTCCGCGAGCGTAATGCCAGAGTCGTTTGAGCATGTATAAGTAAGCCATTATGATCCTCTTTCCTTTGAAACCGTTTCGCCGTTGACTCTCGCTCTCACCACGAATGCCCAGAGGGCGAATATGAGCAAGAAGAGACCTGACGACAGGTAGATCGCCTGGAAGTCCCATATTCTGCTGATCACGCCCAGGACCATCGGGAAGCCGAAGCCGAACAGGTCCAGCATGAACGAGATAGTGGAAGTCACCGTTGCGCGGCTCATACTTCGGATGCTTCGCTGGATCCTGCTCTCGATAAGGACTCTCACGGGCGCGATTAGTGCGTAAGACAGGCAGAGCAAGGCGAGCATCGGCATGCTGTGGAATCGTCCGACGAGCAGGAGGAGGCAGCCGCCCGCCGCCGGGAACGCGAAGAATACCCACCGACTGCCTCTGAGCCGGTAGGCATGGGAAGAACTCCAGGCGACCAGCATCGAGACGATGAAGCCGACAACTCCGAATGCGGCAATCGGCAGCCCAACGAGCTTGTAGTACAGCTGGTCGTATTCCTCCAGTGTACCGAATACTGTATAGATCCCCCACAGATAGATGCCGATGTAGAGCAGGGTGCGATTCGTCCGCATCTCCCCCATCGCGGCCTTGATGTGCTGGAGGTAGTGCGTTTCGTCGGTTGATCCGGCCTTCGGAACCTCCCGGATCCGCGAGAAGAAGATGGACGAGAGGATCAGCGGGATGATCGAGGCGATGAGCGGCAGGTTGAGATTCAGGGCGGCCATGAACCCGCCGCTGATGCATGCCACCCCCAGGGCGATGTTGTAGTAGAAGTGCATCCGCCCGAGGACGCGCTCATACTCCTCGCTCTTGCCGAAATGGACGAGCGTATCGTATAAGAGGGCCTCGGACGTTCCCGAGACGAACGAGCTTCCCAGGGACCAGAACCCGAAGCCCAGCACATACATGTAGAAATGGCCGTCTGCGAATAGCCAGGTAAGGAAGCAGAGCGCCTTGACCAGCGGCGCAATGATAAGCATGCGCCTCCTGCTCCACGAGTCGGCCAGGCCGCCGGTCGGGATCTCGAACGCAATTGCGAACACGCTCCAGATCGCCAGCAGCATGGATATTTGGAGCACCGAAAGCCCGCGGAGCTGGAAAAGCACCGTATACATGGCGTAGGCGAAGATGCAGTCATACAGACTGCCCGCCAGATAGTAGTTGCGCAAGAATGATTTGTAAGGGGTTTGCCCCATAGTGAACCTCCGTGTGTGAAAGTAGTCGGTGGGATAGGCGTGGGCATACGGAGGTCCACGGATGCGGTTGGAAAGGTATGGGGCAGACGAGCAAGAATATCGGCCGAAAGCGGAGTTCAGCCGATGAGCAGAGGCAGAATCCGAAAAGCTAGAGTGTCAGAGTCAGCCCATGATGATTCATTATACCATCTTTCAAGCCTTCTGAAAATGCTATAATGCGCTCATGGATTGGGTGGAACGAGCTGAGAAAGCTGCACAAGCGGAAAAAGCATCCTCCATTACCAACCTTTTGAAGGGGAAGCTACGTCTTACTATTGGGAAGTAAAGGAAAACCAGGGAGGCAAGATGGTGAAAAGATTGCTGGCGATGGCCGTATTGGTGGTATGTATTTGCTGCTTTGTGTTGGCTCCATGTGCCGCTTCATCGTCCATTAGTGTGTATGTGGATCCGCGAATAGAGCTACTGGCAGCGGTTCACTTGTTAAGCGGTTACGGCGAAAAGACTGGCCTGATTACGAGCTACAGTTTTGAGTATAAGCAGGATATGGAGAAGTATTTCCAGCCCTACCGGGAGCACCGCGCGGTAATGCTTTTTTCCGAGATGGGCAAGCGCGGTTTCAGCTTCGGCGTAATGCCCGAAGCCATGCTTTATCTGTCTGACCCTCCTCAACTGCGCCAGCGCCTGCCTTTTCCAGAAAACGTCAAGATATATGCTGGCGGAGAGAAGCAGTTAGCAGAATTCATCGAGGCGCTGAGGGACTTTGCGCGCGTCTCGAATTTTCAAGAGTTTTTCGAGGCTCATCGTGATACATACCGCTCGATTCTGATCAAGGTCCGCAGGGAAATGATAGGGACGGATTGGATCTCCGATCTCGAGGATTACTATGGGATGAAGAAAGAGAGCTACAACATAATCCTTGCTCCTCTTTTTCATCAAGGCGGATATGGGCCGCAGTTACAATGGCCCGATGGCAGGTGCGAGTTATTCAATATTTCCGGCCCTTCGGATGTTGCGGACGGCTTGCCTATCTTTCTAGGAGAGAACGAGCGGTTGAGAGTGTTGTCATGGCACGAATTTGGCCATTCGTTTGCAGACCCTGTTACATATAAGTATCGGGAAGAACTCGCTAAGTACGCATCTTTGTACGATCCAATCGTAGAGGATATAAGGAAACAAGGCTACGGGGTGTGGCAGGACTGCGTGAGAGAACACATTGTTCGCGCCGTGGAAGTCAGGCTTATTCACCATGCCATTGGCAAAGAGGCAGCTGAGTTTCGGATATATGCGGACCGGCGCAAGGGTTTTGTCTACCTCGAGGCCTTGT
>DASRZD010000248.1:0-5281 GCA_035686805.1 Armatimonadota bacterium | reverse complement strand
GATCTACGGGCATGGGATGACGATTAGCCAGGTTGCGAATAATATCCTGTTCATCATCGTGCTATTGGCCGTAATGGCATACTTCTTCTTCTCATTCGAGCACAGGACCCCTGCCAGGCGAATTCCCTCGAGCATGGGCCGATGGTTCCTCATGTTCGCCTTCGGAGCGATGTTCGGCTCCACGGTCATGGCCCGAATGTCTCTCTTGATCGGTCGGATGTACTTCTTGCTTCACGATTGGCTCCACGTAGCCCGCTGAGGGCGCTTCCCCACCATCCTCGCAAAGTTTCTATAAACTGCCCTCGGGGTATCATGATTGCAAAGGCATCGGCCAAGCTTTCCGAGCTGCCGGCGCCTTACAGAATTGCCCATGAGGAAGAAAGGTAGGGGTAAGCATGAAGAGCTCGCCTTCACTGCCATTGACCCAAGGCAATCGTGTAATGACTGAAGAGCCCTCGGGACTTATGCCGAGGGCTTTCTCATCAATGGGCCAAAAAGCTATTGTGCTGCCGGAGAAGGATTATGGAATAAGTATAAATGCCTGTTGCCAAAAGTCACACAGTACGGGGGTTGAACTTGCTGCTGCGCACCCTAAACCGGAAAAGAAGCGGCTTCACGCTTCTTGAGATAATGATCGTCGTCTTCATCATCGGACTCCTCCTGGCAATCGCTGTGCCTGCCTTCACTCATGCTCGTGATAAGGCGCGCACGAAAAGTTGCATAAAGAACCTTTCGCACATCGAAACGGCCAAGGAGCAGCATGCACTTGCTGACGGCAAGTCGGAAGGCAACAGCGTCAGCCTTGATGATCTGGTGCCCCGATACGTTAAAGACGCTCCAGAATGCCCGGCGGGTGGCACGTATGACCTGAAACCGATAGGCGAGGATCCGACCTGCACGATTGAAGGCCACTCGTTGTAGATATCGGCCCCCCTCGCAAAAGTGCTTTGGCCGAATCCCTCGGAAATATGGAATACTCCCAATACCATAGCGCTTTGGGGGTTACGGCCGTGTTTCCATGCATGAGGAGCCGTAGGGGCGGTTTCACTCTCATAGAGATAATGATAGTAGTGGTCATTATCGGTGTACTGCTATCGGTGGCCACGGCCAGCTTCACCAAAGCTCGCGACAACACCCGTCTCAAATCATGCCTGAAGAACATGCAGATCATTTCATCGGCGAAAGAGGAGTATGCGATGGAATGCGGAAAGTCGGACGGCGATCCGGTGAACTTCCCAGATCTGGTGCCCGCCTATATCAGGAAAGATCCCGAATGCCCTGCCAACGGTGTATACACCCCCATGCCTATCGGGCAAAACGTGGATTGCACGTTTGTGGGGCACGATCTGTAGAGGTCCTCGATAGGACCGACCCGTCTCCTGCCCTGCTCTCTCCCTCTTGCTATGCTAGTCGGCGCAGGTATTATTACCTGACATGCGTGGGCGAACCTCCGATAGTAGCCCTGACTAATCCTTACGGTCTGATCGCTTCCCTGCCCTGCCTATACAATACTTCACCCACCAGCTCACCTTTAGCGGCAAGAGCTATTACGCCGTCACCAGGCTGGACGCCTACACTGAGGACCAGGTCCACCGCATGATAGACGATTCACTTGCCGCCCAAAGCCGCAGCGGGCTTTTCGTGCTGGATGGGTGCTATCAGACGAGCGCCACATACATCGCCGCGAATAACCGGCTGCGGACCGCAAATTACAATCTCCTGACGGCAGGCAAGACCACCTACTACAACGATACAACGTTTGATTCCATGGTAAACGAGCTCGTCGTCGGCCAGCAGGGGATCATGGGCTACTTTAGCTGGGGCAGCAATGAGTCGTCCTACACTCTGCCGCTCTATACCTCCAACCAGTTCGCGCCGGGATCGATTGCCGACACCTACACGTCAACCAGTTCTCGTACTTTCACCTATCCGCCGACCTACGGACAGTCGCTGATCGCCGACCTGATTCCCCAGGGGCTCTCAGCCGGGAATGGGTACGTCTCCGAACCATACGTGAACCTGGCGACGTTCCCAAACTTTCTTTTCGACAGGTATATCCAGGGGTACAACGTGGCGGAGAGCTTCCTGGCCGGCAGTCTGAAGCTGTACTGGAAGGCAGTGACAGTCGGAGATCCGCTGATGGCCCCTTATGCCACCCCGCCAACTGTATCCATAACAATCCAGCATCCGTCTCCGGTACACGGAAGGGTCATTGTGAGTGCTGCAGCGTCCGATGCCTCAGGCATAAACAAGGTGATATTCTTCGTAGATGACCAGTCGGGAACCTGCTTTGTTCCGCCTTACCAGTTCGAGTGGGATACGATGGCTGCCAGTGACGGCCCGCATCTCATCGAGGCCATCGCCTACGAGAACACCAGTGTTTATACGCAGAATACGGCTAAGATTACCGCCCTCGACTCTCATGGAGCCTGGATCGAGCAAATCCGCAGTTGGCATAACGTTCATGGACGTCGGATAGGCCCACGCAAGGCTGGAAATCATCAGCAGGCCGACCTATAACCAGAGCAAGTGTTCTCATTTTCATCCTCACGCAGCTTTGTCAAGGAAGGTGCTTTCAGTGGTTAACTCGATCTGGCTGACAAACGCTTCCACGATTTCGGGGTCGAATTGCATACCGCTGTTCTTCCTAAGTTCATTGACGGCTTCCTGCGCCGTCAGCGATTTCCGATACGGGCGGTTTGCCTGGAGGGCGTCAAAGGCGTCGGCGACCCCGATAATCCTCGCCAGCAGAGGTATGTCTTTGCCTGCCAACCTCGCCGGATAGCCTTTGCCATCATAGCGCTCATGGTGATGCAGGATCGCGGGCAGGACGGCGTCGAGATTGCGGGACTTCCTGATAATAGACTCACCCATGGCCGGATGGGTACGGATTATCCCGGCTTCCTCCTTCGTCAGGCTGCTGGGCTTATTCAGGACATAGTCCGGGATGCCGATCTTGCCCACGTCATGCAGGAGTCCCGCTTTTCGAAGCAGCTCTATCTCACCCTCCTTGAGACCCAGACCGCGGCCTATCATCAGCGCGTACTTGCTAACCTGCTCCGAGTGGTTTCTGGTGTAATGGTCCCTGGCATCCACTGCGGCAGCCAGTGCCTCGATCGCACTCTTGCTGGGATCATGGATGAATGTGTATACCTCATAGGGGTCTATGTGAGCTTCCTTGATGGTATTGTATGCGCATACCCGGTCGCGGCCGGTATGTTTTGCCTGGTGAAGGGCGATGTCCGCGGCCATTATCAGACCGTCCTGCTTCTTGCTGTGCAGCGGATAGGCGGCGACACCCATGCTGACCGTCAATGCGATAGTGGAATGGTGTCCGGCTTTCGATTGGTTAACGCGTTCCGGCTGCACTTCGAAGGAAGCCTCGGTGATGATCTGATGCAGACGCTTGGCGGTTTCCTCAGCTTCTTCGGCCCCGGTATCCGGAAGAATGACCGCGAATTCCTCGCCGCCATACCTTGATACTGTCTGGTTGTCTGCCACGTTTTGCATCAGCAACCCGGCAACTTGCCGAAGTATCTCATCCCCGACTGTGTGGCCCAAAGAGTCGTTGACCAGCTTGAACAAGTCAATGTCTATCATGAGCAGGCCGACGTGCGTTGAGTTTTCGTCGGCCTTAGCCAGCTCGACACGCAGGCGCTGCTGGAAATACCTGTGATTGTTCAATCCCGTCAGGTAATCGGTGTTCGTTTCTCTGATCATCTTGTCCTTGCGTTGAAGCGAAAGAATCAGGTGGTTGAAGGCCCTTGCCACATCACCGATCTCATCTTTTCGGCTGTCGTCAGCCAAGGTGCTAAGGTCTCCATGAGCGGCCGCATTCAGCCGTTCCACCAAGGCGGAAATCTTGCCGGTGAAGAACGAGCAGATGGCCTGGCCCAGGACAACCGAGGCGAAGATCGCGAGCGTTATGGCAAGGATGCCAATGGCGTGCACGCCGGCCATCTCTTGGTTGAACTGGTCAACCGACATAGCCACGCCGACTATGCCGATAGACCGTCCGGATGCATCCTTGATCGGAGCGTACCCTGAAATCCAGTAACCCCATTTGTCACGGATGACCTCCGGCTCTGCCGATGGTCTGGATAGAGCCGCTCTGAGCTCAGGATACGGAGTGACATCGTATTCCTCGCCCACTGCATCCGGCTCTTTATCGTCTGCGTCAACCACGAACTCCCAGACCATAGGCTTCTTACCCGGTCGCATGGTATAGATATCCTTGATCTCCGGGTTTGCCGCCATCAGACGCCGCAGTTGAGCCTTCGTCCGTTTGTAGGAAGGAGTTGATTCCCCTTCGGGACGCAGGCGGATCGAATCGGGTTGATTCTGAACCGCAATACAGCTTGCCACGGAGGATAATCGCTCGCGGATCTGATGGAGAACGGCCAGGTGTACCTGACGATAGAAGACCAGCACGGTACTCACGCAGATCACGAGCACCAGGCCGTTGATGATCAACTGCAGCTTTGTTCTTATGGAAAGACTGCCCATGTACTACTTTCCCCGAGGCCGGATAGTCTCCCAGGCTAGCCCTCATTCTAGTTATCGGCTGCAAGGCAGGCTTGCTTAAGGGCAGGACAATAAGTGTGTTGTGCGGAAGTGTGTGGTAGTGTATCATTGCATGACGATGGAAGAGAGGACATCCCGTGCCGGAGAATGATCGCAAGTGGATGAGGAATGCAGCCAGGGCAAGCTCAATCGGGTTGATGCTGGTTATTTCCATCGCTATCGGCTACTTCTTTGGCACTTGGCTGGACAAAGTGTTCCATCGAACCGATCAGTTGTTCATGATCATATTCACATTGCTTGGCATTGCGGCCGGGTTCATTGAGGCCATTCGCACTGCGATCAGCCTGTCTAAGGACGAATGAACGATAACGATTTCATCCGAGGGACTTACAGGTCTATTGCCATTACGTGGATCATCGCCATGGGTTGGTCGCTCGCTTTCCAAAAGCCCTGGATAGCATTGAGCATTACGATCGGGATGATCCTGGGCACGGGGATACTGGCTAGTTTCGACTGGCTTGTCCGCCGGGCATTCTATCCTGAGGCCAAATCACCTCGATTGGCGCTGGTGAAATATGGCCTGCTGAAGTATCCCTTGTTCTGCCTGGCGCTCTACGGTCTGGTGCGGTGGGACAAGGCAAACCTCCCGGCGTTCTGTGGAGGGATTGTACTCGTGCATTTCGCCATCATCATGAAGATGATGGGCGCTCGGCTTATAGAAAAGTCCCGGGACAGCCGATAATGAGCTTCGAGTACT
>DASRZD010000247.1:0-3030 GCA_035686805.1 Armatimonadota bacterium | reverse complement strand
AGGTGGAGAAAAGCTGTCGCCTGTAGTCATGGCTTCGGCGTTCCTCGCGGGCATGCATGATATCCACGAGGTATCTTCGGAAAAGGTTCTCAAACCGCTCGGTAGCCAATGATTCCTCCCCGGTCTACGCGGAAATGTTCGGCGCAGGCTGGGGGGATTCCTGCCTGGCTGCCTCCGGCATGGGCCAGGGCCGGAACGCGGGGACGAAGCCCGATTTGAGATTGAGGATTGGGGAGCGAGACCTATGGGTCCTATGGGACCGATAGGACGGATGGGAGGGGAGAGGAGAGACGATTTCAGATTTCAGATTTCAGATTGAAGGGAGAAGGTGTTCTTGGTGCTTGGTGCTTGGTGCGAGGGAATGGGTCCTATGGGACGGATGGGACCGATGGGGGCGGGAGGACGGAGGAATGGGTCTTATGGGACAAATGGGACATATAAGTCCTATGGGACTTATTCGCTTCCCTTATTCCGTTCCTGAAGGCGGGCGCGGGTCATGCGCTCGCGCAGGCCGCCTTCTTTGACAAAGGCTGCTTCCAGACTTCGGAGCTGCTGGTCAAGCAGATAGCCGGTCTGGTGAATAAGGCAGATGATGGTGTTGGCGGCGATCTCCGGGGGAGAGGATTCCACATACGCCTCATAGGTCTCATAGGACACATGGGTCTTATTGGCAAGCCGGCGGATGGCAAGAGCCTGGGGATGCTCCTTGTCCCAGAGAGTCATCTTGCGGACCCGCAGGAAATCCCGGTAATCCCCGAGCAGCTCCTCCAGGCTGGCGCGTGCCACGTTGATCAGCTTGATCTCCGTCTCCTTGGAGGTTGCGGAGGCCATGGTGCCTTCGATGATGTTCTGCTTACCGGAACGGGCGGCCTGGATCATCTGGTCTACGGTTCGCGAACGCTTATCCAGGAAGCGCTCGCAGAAATGGACCGTGGCATCATAGACGATCTCGGCCTTCTGATAGGAGAGGAGGTCTTCGTAACCGCCGTGCGGGGGGATGAAGCCATCGGCCATGGGGAATCCTCCGGATGATGGGACATATGGGTCGTATGGGACCTATGGGTATTATAGCAACCGGCAGGAGACAAAGCAACCATCCGCTAGAATGCGCTGCTCCAGGCGAGGCGGAGGAGGTTGAAGCGGCCGGATTGGCTGGAGTCTATGTGGTCCTTCCAGTCCAGGATCGAGCAGTCCAGAATCAGCCGGTCTTTGGGCGAGATGTCGTACGCGAACCCCAGAGTCCAGCGCTTCGAGTCTACGTCCACCGGAGTCCAGGTGGGGCCGAGGCCGCCGGGGAAGACGGTGATGAGCGTCTTGCCATCCGACCCGGCACTTTGGAATCGCCCGTTCACCCGCCACCGCGGACTGAGGGCATAGATCGCCCCAAGCGACCATTCATCCGTGTTCGCCGAAAACGGCGCGAAGTCGGGCGCCAGATGCGGAAGGTAACCGGGATCACTGCCGAATATCATTGTCGCTTCGGAATCGATAGACGACCTTGACCAGTATGTATCCAGGGTCAGCTTCGGGGTGAGGCCGTACCATGCGCCAAGGACGGTTGACTTCAACTCGTTCTTATATCCCTGACCCGCGGCATTCTCCCGATCCTCGGCATAGGTCTCTGCTTCGGCAGGAGTAAGCGGAGGCACGGGAGTGGCGGTGAGGGTCGGGATGACGGCAACTCTGACCTCGTCATTCTTATCCTTGTTCTGGATGAAGTTGCCATAGAGCGCGAAATTCTGGGCGGCCATATAGGTCGCGTTCACATTGAGATTCCGGCGGTCGGTAGGCGTGCCGGCATAGCCGGGGTCACTGATATTCCAGTCCTCGAAGTTCGCGGAGAGGCTGAGGCCCTGGGTGGGATAGCAGCGAGCCCCGAGCCGGAGGATGTCCGATTCCGTGTGCTCGCTGGTGAATGGATGCTCGAATTCGTCCGCAGGGTGCGGCGGATGAGTCGGGGACACCGTGCGATCGGTATTCCGCTTCTCGAAGCCCGCCTTCAGGTAGGTCTTGGGCACGCCCGTGAAGGAGGCATTCAGCTCCGTGGAGGTCACCTCGCGCGAAAGCGACGTATTATCCGCGGTCGCCGCCGGGACGGGCGGAGTGCCGGAGAGCGAGAATATGGCCGGGACTCCATTATCGAGGTCGAGCTTCCGCCAGCGACCGGTAAGGGTGAGGTCGTTAGTCGCCAGGAACGTGAGGCCCAGATTGGTATTCTGAACCTTGATCTTCGCGTGGAGAGCCGTCCCGGCATCGAGGTAAGTCGCGCCGGGGTTGGTCGGAATCTTGGAGGCCAGGTTCTTGCGCTCCTTACTGGAATACGTGCCGGTGAAGAACAGTTGGTCACCGAGCTTGCTTCTGGCTTTCAGAGAATTGTTCGTTGTCTTGCTGTTGAACTGGGTGAGGGCATTCAGGGGGAACACTGTACCCAGCACGCCGCCGGGACGAGTGCCATTGTTGGTGAACTCGGTATCTATGAACCGGTAGTTGAGGACCGAGAGTTTCCCGAGGCGAAGATCCGCCCCGAGGGTGGCCTGGTCCGTGCTTCGGTCAACGGGGATTTCCGCCCCGGCTCTCTGGCGGTTAGCAATGACGCCGGGAGCAGCCGCCCGCGCCCTGAAGAGCAATTGGCGATTGCCGCTTTCCAACTCCTGCCACCAGGAGGCCACAAATCGCCGGCCCTGATTCCCCTGGGGCGTGATGCCGAGATCGAAGGTATTCACTCGCCGGTTCAGACGGAAGTTGACGCCCGGGCTGAGATCGAGTATGGCGTCGCCGGTATTCCCGGGAACAGGCGCGGGCAGGCCCAAACTGGCATACATCTCGGCGATGAACGGGTTGATCGAGGGAGTACGGAAGAGCCGATGAGTAAGCTTGGAAGTGCCGAGACTGATTCCAACGCTATTCCGGGAGGCGAGGGAGAAGTTGAAGTCCTCGTCTCCCAGGATCAGGTCTCGTGCATCGAGCCAATACTGAGTGGGGCCGCTGAACCCATAGGACTGCAGCCGCTCAATCCCGAAACTATCGAAA
>DASRZD010000246.1:0-3060 GCA_035686805.1 Armatimonadota bacterium | reverse complement strand
GAGGTTGTTCAGGATCTTTGACCGCTGGTACACAGCCAGTTTGCGAGTTATTTCAAAACCGGAACTCGCCGAGACAACCGCGTCTTCCAAGTCCTCGTCCGTGGCCTGACAAACTGACGCCACAATGTCATTGTTGTAAGGGAAGCGAACCTCCCGTATATCGTCGCTCTTCCGCCATCCCCCACCTATCAGAAATGGTTTTTGATCATTCATTGTTTGAGACTCCTTCTGAATGCCCTTGATTCAATATCTTCCAAATCCAGTTACTCGGATGCCTTATCCTACTGCCACATTCAATGAGAGTTTAGACGGTTATCTACTCCCTTGCTGGTCTTCGAGGATGGCAGCCAGCCCAATCTGTTTGCCGGAAAGAATATCCAGTTGAATTCCTCGAGGATGAGTTTACGCAGTGTCCTGTGCTTCATACACGCTTCTGCGGACTAGCCCAACTTCGTCACCTTTCGGCGCAAAGTGTTGATTCTAAAGGATCGGGATATTTTTTGGTCACTATTTCAGCTCGTCGTTCTACGTTTCCAGGTCTTGATCGGCTTCATGACAGTGTGGGGAACCCCGAGTAAATCGTAGAGTCGTCGCACCTCGGGTTCGGGGGTAGAGGGCTTACGAATCGTCAGCACATCGCCGTTGGAGGCAGGCAACGTCACACTGCCTACCTGGTGGGTGGAGACGCTGTCGCGCACCGTGGTCCAAGAGGTATATACGCCTCGATCCCGCAGGGTCTTCTCGATGGCCACCAGCAGATGCAGGGCCAGCACGCACAGAAAGATGTGTGTTTCGGCTCGGCGCTGCAGCTGGTGAAAAATGGGGCGTTCCGCCAAAGGGGTTTTCAGTGAGCGAAAGGCGTTCTCGACGCGGGTCAGAAGCGAATAGATCAGCCAGATCTCGTGGTCCTGCAAACCCTGGCGGCTGGTCTTCAGAAGATAGGTGCCGTCCAACTGGGCCGCTCGCTGCCTTTTGTCGCCCTCCAAACGCCAGGAGAATCCGTTCCGACTCGTATATTCCAGGACGTAGTAGCGGGCCACTCGCGAGTAGCGCTCCTTGAGCCGACCGATCGACTGGTGGATTTTCTTTGCGTCTTTGAGCTGCCCCCGAGCAATGCGTCGGCGGAGCTTGTTGACGTCTTCGAGAAAACGCCCTTCCTGCTTTTCTCGAATGGCGCGGTCTTTGGCCTGACGGGGCTCACTGAAGCAAAGAATCAAGTGCTCTTGACCGTCGCCCACCGAACGGACTCGAATACGGGTCTTGTTCTGAAAAGCATTGTTGGGCGAGGGCGTTCGCACCACCTCGGTCCACCCCGATTCTGCCTCCATCTGATCCAGGTACTCGTCTCGCCGGCCGGCCGACACCGCCACCAGGTAGTCATAGCCGTGTTGGCGGATTTGCTCCAGGTTTTCGGCACCGCTCATACCGCGATCCACCACCACCAGCGCCTGACGCTGCGCTCCCACTCGCTTCTCCAGTACCTTGAGCATGTCCTGAACCGTGGTCGAGTCATGGCGGTTACCGTCGAACACTTCGTGGGCTTTGGGAAACCCCTCCCGGTCCACCACCAGTCCGATCACGACCTGCCTGGCATCAAAACGATGATCGCGCGAGTAGCCTCGCTGGGCGGCCGGGTTCTTCGCACACTGGCCCTCAAAATAGGTCGAGGTCAGATCGTACATAAAGATGGTCTCTTCGAGTTCAAACAAGCTCTTCTCCCGTTCGGCCAGAGCCCGTTCAATCGCCTCCCGCCGGCCATAAAGCCGGTCCATATTTCGATACAGCGAGCTTTCATGAAGCGATTCCAGATCCGCCTCCAGTAAGTCCACCAACGCCGTTCGAGAGACCCAGTCGGCCGTAGCGCGCTCTGAAGACGGACAGATCAAACGACCGAGCACCATCACTTCCGTCAGTTGGCGCGCTCGACGGGACAGTTTCGCCTCGGCCAGAATCCGATCCAAATCGAGTTGGGCATAGAAATGGCGGGCCACCTGCAGGGGACCCAGCAGACGCAGCTTCCCGGTCCGGACCTGATCGACCTGAATGGAAACACTGCCTCCGGCCGACCTCTGACCCCGAGCCCGCACTTTCTCAGCGATGGCCCGAACCTCTCCATCCGGCTCCGAGTCTAAAAGCGAGGCCTGGCCCGAGAGGGCGTCCTGGATCTTGTGGGCCAGAGCGATCCATTCTTCCCGGGGTCGGGGACCCAGGTCCCCCAACGAGCAGAGCGCTCTCTGCCGGGGGCCCTTCTCGGTCATGATGCTCTCGACCAGCAGGTAGTTAGTGTAGGTTTTGTCTTTGTATTTCTTGACCGTCTTGCGAATGTACACAGACCACTATATAACATACAACTGACATGTTATCCATCGCATAGGTCTATACTATTCGTCACTATATCGAAAAAATACGGCGCTCCCACGACTCCTCACATTGAAAATAAAGCACTTGCGGAAACCCGGCTCTGCCGACTCAGCCCAAATCGCCTTGCTTTGCCCACAAAACCGACGAAGTTGGGTTAGATCAGACTAGATGCCAGACTGGACGCTCGGAGATGAGGAGAGAGGAATGAACCGAAACGTCCTGGAAGAGATTTGCAGCTGGTAAGAGAGTTGAACTACTTTCGCGGTCCCGTGGTGCACTGCAAACCTAAAGCAATGGCGGTCCTCGGTACCATCCTCTTCCTCTGGTCATCGGGTCTGTGGGGGCAGGAGATCGATCTTGCGACTGCCCACCAGGACCGCAAGATTACGGCGGTCCGCATCGATGGCAAGATCACCATGGATGGTGAACTGGACGAAACGGAATGGGACTTGGCGGAACCTGCCAAAGACTTCATTCAGAAGCTCCCCGCAACGGGAGAGCCTGCCACTGAGCCTACCGAAGTCCGTCTCCTCTATGATCAGGAACACCTGTATGTCGGTGCCTACTGTTTCGACTCGGCAGGTCCGGAAGGAATCGTCGTCAACGACATCACAAAAGACTTCGAATCGCTGACTAGCGATGGCTTTCAAATCCTCATCGACACTTACAACGATAACCGAAATGGGTTTCTGTTCATTG
>DASRZD010000245.1:0-17176 GCA_035686805.1 Armatimonadota bacterium | reverse complement strand
TCGACGGCACAAACCTGGGGCTGGCATTCAGCGATGACGGCATCCAGTGGGAGGTCGAGCCACGGCCCTGCTTCGAGCTGCATGACAAGGAAATCCGCCGGGCATACGACCCTCGACTCACGGTGATTGACGGCCTGTGCTACATGTGCTTCGCGGTGGACACCCATCACGGCGTCCTGGGAGGGATCGCCGTCACGGAGGACTTCCAGGCGTTCGAAATCCTGCACATGACGACGCCGGACAATCGCAATATGGTGCTTTTCCCCCAGAAGATCGGCGGCAGGTATGTGCGCTTGGAGAGACCGTTCCCGGTCTACAGTCGAGGTGTGCCGGAGCGGTTCGACACCTGGATTTCCTACTCGCCGGACCTCCGCTATTGGGGCGATTCGGGCCTGGTGCTGGCGGTGGAGGACGTCCCCTTCGCCAATGCCAAGGTCGGGCCGGGCGCGCCTCCGGTGAAGACGAAAGCCGGGTGGCTCACGACCTTCCATGCCGTTGATGGCGATCCGAGTCGAGGCAAGAACGGATGGGAGCCGGCTTGGCGGAAGCGCTACACCGCCGGAATCATGCTCCTCGACCTGGAAGACCCTCGGAAGGTCGTCGGTCTCTATCGTCAGCCGCTCCTTGCCCCGGAAGCGCCTTACGAGATCAAGGGCGGATTCCGGAACAACGTCATCTTCCCCGGCGGGATGATCCTCGAGGACACCGGCGAAGTGAAGATCTACTATGGCGCGGCAGACACCGTCGAGTGCCTGGCGACGGCGCATGTGGACGACCTGATCGCCCTCTGCCGATGATTGCAGCAAATCCCAGTAAGGTTGGCGTCCATAATAGCAGGAAAGGAGCAATTGTTCAGAGAATCTATCGCTAATAAGACTCATGTGGGTTAGCGGACAGGCCGAAGGCATGAGATCATCGGCTTTTGGATACTATGGCAGCAGAAGTGTGTTCTTCGAGATTGGCTTGACAAGTTCAAGCCAACGGGTCATAATTGCTTCCAAGTGCCCACATGAGTGGCTATTTACAAGGAGGTGCATTTCCCATGCCAGAGCCGCAGCTCAACAGGAGCAAGTGCTTGCTACTAGGCGGTGGGGCGCGTGAACACGCGATCGGTGAGACAATATGTCGCAGTGGATCGGTAGAGCTGTTTACCTTAGCTTCTAACCACAACCCAGGGCTTTACAAACTATCTCGAAAGTACCACATCCTTAGCGAGAGGGACGTGGATGGGATTGCAGACTGGGCAGTCGAACAGGACATTGACTTCGCTGTTATCGGACTGGAAGACCCCCTCGATGTTGGTTTACCAGATACCCTTGCTGGACGTGGAATCCCCACTGTCGGCCCGACTCAAGAAGCCGCTCGTCTGGAGACCTCAAAGCGCTTTCTTCGAGACCTCATGCAGCGTCATGATATTGCCGGCCAAGTAGAGTACCGTTACTTTGACAGGGTCGATGAGGTCAAGGATTTTCTTCTACACAAGGATGCTGACTATGCGCTGAAGCCAGTCGGCCTTACGGCAGGTAAGGGAGTAAAGGTTATGGGAGTACAGCTGGCTTCCGCAGAGGAGGCGGTCTCCTATGCGCGTAGCGTGATCGAACAGAGGATAGGTGGGGCACCTGGCCTTATTATCGAGGAGCGTCTGATCGGCGAGGAGTTTACTCTTCAAGCTTTCGTCGATGGCAAGAGCATCGTCCCAATGCCTCTCGTAAAGGACTTCAAGTTGGCGTACGAAGGTGATCGAGGTCCCAACACGGGAAGCATGGGGTCTTACTCCCAAGCGGATGGGTTGCTACCATTCGTTTCCAAGCAGACATATGAAACCGCACTTCAGATTCTTGATGAGATTGTCTCAGCCCTTGACGCAGAAGGCATTGTGTATAAAGGCATTATGTATGGCCAGTTCTGTATGACTGAGCGAGGTCCGAAACTGATCGAGATCAATGCCAGATTTGGTGACCCTGAGGCAATAAACGTGCTACCATTGCTTCAAACAGATTTTGTGGAGATCTGTCAGGCTATCATATCAGGGACATTGACTATGCTTGATGTACGATTTGCACCAAAAGCCACGGTATGCAAGTATGTAACACCGCCTCGTTATCCAACAAGGCCGAAGGTAGGTGTTCCTTTGCATCTCGATCGGACAGCGATCGAGGCGCTTGGTGTCAAGATATATTTCGCTAAGGTAAACGACGGCAAAGAGGCAGATACCGTTCTCACTACTACTTCTCGTTCAATCGCCTTGGTGGGCATCGGCGGTTCTGTTGCAGAGGCCGAAGCAATGGCTGAAGAAGCGCTGAACCACGTGCATGGCGATCACCATGTCCGCCACGATATCGGGAAAGGAGTGCACGAACTGGCACCGACTCCCTCACTGACGCAGGGGGCAGGAATGGAGACAGCGCTGACTGGCCGACTATGATCGTTCCGCCAAATCGAGGAGCGTATGCATCAACAGCAGCCAGGGATCAATCTCTCCAGGGCTTTCAAACATGACTGCGCATGGGATAGGTGGCATCATCGGAATGGCTTCGGATGATCGGTATTCTATACCTACAACCACTCCTGGATTCTGATGCATGAAGCCTAGCAACAGATCGGCATTCTGCTGTACCGTGGCCGCGTCCGCGATCAAGAGGTCCCATGACCCGGCAGAAGAAGAGGTCATCTCCATGAAGGCCTCGTTGGTAAGAGCGTAGAAATTCCATCCAACTCGGTCGGGCTGCAGGTAATCCAGAACTCGGCCATGGTAGAACTCTGCCAATGGCTGACCCATGAAGATAATCAGGTTCCGTTGCCGGCTGTTTTCTAGCGGATTGGCGCTTTGTTTGGTTGGTGACATGAAGCAAGCCGGGCAGAATGATTGACCCTCGGGTATTGCGGCGGCACAATATGCGCAAACCATAGTGGTACCTCCTCCTTGTGCTTGCAGGATCATCATTTAGGTAATCTTGCGATGCCCATACGAGTCTACCACGTTCAAGGGTGCTTGTCAACGCCATTGGCGCCGGATCTGCTCTTCAGATGGTCCACAGGCACTTCCCCACGAACAAACCGACGGGTTTTGGGATCCATGCCCAGGAGTAGTACTCAAGCGGCAACTGCTCTGCCGATGATTGATTCCCGGCGCCTTTTCTGATATGCTTGCCATATGCTTAACCTAGTCGCAGTCAAGGGAATCGTAACCAGGGCGCTCGCGGAGGACATCGGGTCGGGGGACATCACGACCGCGCTGACCGTCCCGGCCTCGTCTACTTCGCGCGCTCACATAGTTGCCCGGGAAGCCGGCGTGATCGCAGGGATGCCGGTCGCGGAGATGGTCTTCCGGCAGGTGGCGAAGGTCTACGGAAGCGAGAAGCCAGAGTTCCACGTAAGGGCATTCGACGGCTGCCCGATCAGCGCGGGCCAGGTCGCTGCCGAGATCGTCGGTCCGACCGCCGTCATTCTGACCGCCGAACGAACGGCCCTCAACTTTCTTCAGAGGATGTCGGGAATCGCGGCTAAAACCGCGCGAATGGTAGACATGGTCAAGCATACATCGGCCAAGATCATTGACACCCGGAAAACGACCTCTGGGTTGCGGATACTGGAGAAATACGCCGTTCGCATGGGGGGCGGGCAGAATCACCGCTTCGGGCTCTATGACGCCGTCCTTATCAAGGACAATCATATCAAGGCCGCAGGTGGCATCGAGCAAGCCATCGAGGCCGCGAAGGCCGGTGCGCCTCACGCCGTTCAGATCGAGGTGGAAGCGGATACCATCGAACAGGTCAGGGAGGCCCTCGAGCTGGGGGTGGACATGATCTTGCTGGACAACATGACGCCGGCGACATTGCGGGAGGCGGTCGCTCTCTGCAAGGGCCGCGCGCTCACCGAGGCATCCGGCGGCATAACCGAGGAGAACGTCCGAGAGGTCGCCGAAACAGGCGTTGACCTGATCTCCGTCGGGGCACTCACCCACTCGGTGAAGGCGCTCGATCTCAGCCTCGAGATCCTATGAATTTCGCCATTCACAGATTCGACTCGGTTGCCTCTACCAATGATGTCGCTCTCCAAATGGCTGATGCTCCCGAGGGTACGGTCATCATCGCCGGGGAGCAGACCTCCGGCAAGGGCCGGCGTGGGCGGAAATGGTCTTCGCCGCCGGGTGAGGGCTTGTATCTCAGCATCGTCCTGCATCCATCCCTTCCATACGATAAGCTCTGGCAGATGGCGTTCGTGGTCTCACTCGCGGCCTGCGAGGCAATCCGCGAAGTATCCGGTCTCGATGCACGGATTAAGCAGCCGAATGATATCCTTATCAATGCCCGGAAGGTCTGCGGAATACTGATCGAGACGCGGGGACACGGAGACGCGGGGACGCGGGGATTTGTTGTCATTGGCATCGGCATAAATGTCAATAACCAGAGCTTCCCTCCTGATCTCAATGCCACCTCGCTTGCTTTGGAGCTCGGCCGAACATTCTCCATGCCGGACATGGAGAATGCCCTCCTGCGATGCCTGGATGCTCGATACGAGCAGTTCCTAACCGATGGGTTTCAGCCTATCCTTGAATTGTGGAAAGCCCTGGACTGCACTGTTGGCCGCCAAACTACCGACCACATGTTCGAGGGCACGGGGCTGGAAGTCGCCGAGAACGGCGATCTGCAAATCCAATCTGGGAGGGATGCATCAGTCGCAGAGTAGCTCTAGATATGCAGTGCACTAATTGCAACTAGATTTGCATTTCGCACCACTATTTGTTATCATGGCTGCACTATGAAACTGCGTCACTCGTGGATTGAGAGAATAGAGAATGCTTGGCAACGCCGATCTTTGATCTGGCTCCCTGGCGTGCGACGCGTCGGCAAGACCTGTCTTTGCCGAACACTGCCGGAGATTGAATACTTTGATTGCGAGTTGCCGCGCGTACGCCGCACAATGGAAGATCCGCAAGGATTCCTCGACAGTGTGCGAGGGCGCAGAATCGTTCTAGATGAGATACACCGTTTGCGGAATCCGTCGGAGTTGCTAAAGATAGCCGCCGATAACTATCCGGATACGCGGGTTTTGGCGACAGGTTCATCAACGCTCGGCGCATCTTCAAAGTTCGCGGATACTTTGGCTGGCAGGAAGGCGATGATCTGGCTCACACCGATTACCCTGGACGACTTGTCTGACTTCGGCAATACCAATCTTATGCATAGATTGCTCCGCGGCGGGCTGCCGCCGCACTTCATGGCTGACGAATCTCCTGAATATGAGTTTCAAGAATGGATGGACGCCTACTGGGCGAAGGATATACAGGAGTTGTTCAGACTCGAGCGCAGACACTCCTTTCAGAAATTCGCCGAGCTACTGATGGCTCAGAGCGGCGGCATATTCGATGCAACCCGTTTTTCAGCACCATGCGAGGTGAGTCGAACTACGATCACGAATTACCTGTCGGTACTGGAGTCCACGTTTGTTGTACACGTAGTGCGACCATTCAGCTCACACCGCCCGACGGAGATAGTGGCGGCACCGAAAGTCTACGCCTTCGACACCGGTTTCGTCTGCTATCATCGCGGCTGGTATGATCTGCGAACCGATGACTTGGGAATATTGTGGGAGCATTTCGTTCTCAATGAGATGCACGCTTCGCTGCAATCGCGGCGCGCGTGTTACTGGAGGGATAAGCGTGGGCATGAGGTAGACTTTATACTGGACGAAAGGAGGTCTGATCCCATCGCTATTGAGTGCAAGTGGTCGGCTTCAGAGTTCGACCCCTCCAACCTCCTATCTTTCCGCAGGCAATACCCTAGCGGACGTAACTACGTCGTGGCAAATGACGTTTCACATGAGTATTCACGGTACTACGATGGTCTCTCAGTGCAGTTTGTGAGCATCGCCAATCTGCTTCAGAGTCTACCGAAAGTCCCGCCGTAGACATCTGGAATTGACCTCAGCAGTTGACGGATGGTATAATCGGCTACTATGTCCGGTCACTCGAAATGGCATAATATTCGGCTGCGCAAGGGCAAGCAGGACGCTCAGCGCAGCAACCTTTTCACCAAGCTGGCGCGCGAGATAATCGTCGCCGCACGAGAAGGCGGCGGCAATCCCGATGCCAATATGCGGCTTCGGCTTGCGGTCCAGAAAGCCCGCGAGAACAGCATGCCTCAGGACAACATCAAGCGCGCGATTCAGCGCGGCACGGGCGAGATCGAGGGCGCTCAGTACGAAGAAACAACCTACGAGGGATACGGCCCGGGCGGCGTGGCGGTGATGGTCTCCTGCCTCACGGATAACCGGAATCGGACGGTCGCGGACCTGCGGACCGTCTTCACGAGGAACGGCGGCAGCCTCGGGGAATCGGGGTGTGTCGCATGGATGTTCGACGCGAAGGGCATGATCACCATCCAGAAGGATGCCGTTGACGAGGACACTCTCATGCTCACCACACTCGAAGTGGGCGCGGAAGACATCCAGATCGAGGGCGACACCTACGAAGTTACCAGCAGCCCCGACGATCTCCCAGGCCTCCGGCAGGCGCTCACCGATGCGGGGATCCAGTTCGTCAGCGCCGAGATAACGATGATCCCCAAAAACACCATCCGCCTGGAAGGCAAGGAAGCAAACCAGATCCTCAGGATGATGGACCAGCTCGAGGAGTTGGACGATGTTCAGCAGGTGAACGCCAACTTCGACATCCCCGAGGAAATCCTCGAAGCCGCTGCCTCGCAGTAAAAACGGAACTATTTCGGCCTGTGGGCCGTTTAACAAGTGGTCATACCTTTTACGAACTGAGAGGCGCCGATTTGGGCCGAAAGGTCATCCGGTTACTACTGATCGTGCTAGTCCTTTCCACCACTCCCATACTGGCGGACGTGGAGTTCTATGGGAGAGTCGGCTACCGCAACTGCTACAGGCCCGGAGAATGGACGCCTGTGACGGTGTCGGCCGTTAGCAATGTCGCCATCCCCGGACAGATCGTTGTTGACGTCGTCGCCCGCGACTTCCCCCCTGCCCGGTATATCCTGCCGACGGACGCCGTCCGCGCGCCGGTCCCTCAGACAATTTACGTTCTCATGCCCGAGCGCCCTGTTGACCACATAGATGTTCGGTTTGTCTCCCACGGCCGAACCAGGGCGAAGCTGCGGCTGACATCGCTGACGCCGCTCAACCGGAATGCTCCCATAGTCCTCAACTACACCGGCAAGCCCCATGTCATGGACCTGTTTAAGGACAAGGGTCTGGGATTCGCACACACGGATTCGGGGCTGGTGGCCGTCGCGAAGGCGGGTATGGCGAGAGATCCGGCCTACGTGGAAGCGCCGATCTCGGGTGGGTGAGGGCCGAGTTGCGGTCCCGGTTCGGGATCGGTACAAGACACAGTTTTCGCAGTCGTCAACCTGGGTTCTGACTCTCTGCCGACGAATGCCGCAGGCTGCTCATCGGTGGATATCATCGCCGCGTCGCAGGACATGCTGGAGCTCAGCAGGCCGTTGAGGGATTGGCTGGCATCCGGCGGGATAGTCATTATCCCCGGCTTGCCGGTACTCGAAGCCACCATGTCGGTCCCGGCGTCGGCGATCCTGGGAAAGGCGGTCACGGGAAATGTGCCGGTAGTGAAGATATTCGGCCGTCCCAATGGCCGAACACTCCTGGCAAGCGGCGCCCAGCCTCTCATTTACGAACAGCGGGTCGGACTCGGCACGGTGATCCATTTGGCCTTCAACCCCTCCGATCCTGCGCTGATGAATAAACCCGGCTACGACGATCTTTGGCGGGAGATTCTCCAGTCGGCATGCAGCGGCAGATCTGCGAATAGCTCCAATGAATATGCCGCTGCCTGGATAGAGGAATCATCCCGACAGGGCATGGATATCAAGCCTCCGAAAGTCCCCCTGGTCGCCGGATTCCTTGGAGGCTACATACTGCTGGTCGTCCCGGTCAACTACTTCGTTCTCCGGGGGCTTCGCCGGAAGGACCTCGCCTGGATCACCATTCCTGTGCTTGTGATCATCTTCTCGTTCGCCGCCTACGTCGCAGGTTCGATGTCGCGGGGGCACAAACTGATCGTAAAGTCATCCCAGGTCTTCGAGATGCCGGCCGGCTCCGTCGTCGCACGATATCACGGCAACCTGAGCCTGTTCTCGCCGAACAGGACCCGTCACACCATCCAGTTTCCCGATCCATCGGCACTTGTATCGGACACCGGTTACGGTGGTTCGGCGGGCGCTTTTCCGATTCTTCAATCGGTTCGGACCAAGAAAAACCTCCTGCTTCCGGATACCGACCTGTTCATGTGGGCCGTTCGGACGCTGGCATACCAGGGCATCCGCCGAATGCCCGGGACGGTTTCGGCTGATCTCATTACCGACGGCACGCGGATCAAGGGGACCATCACCAATAACCTCACATTCCCTCTGAAGGACTGCGTGCTCTATGGAGACAGGTTTGAGAAGGAGATCGCCGAATTGCCGTCGGGCGCCAAGGTAAGCATAGACGAACCCTTCAGATCGGTGGCGAAGTCTGTGCCTCAGGCGCCCGCCGATAGGTATCTTCAGAGTTTCCCCTGGACGACGAAGTTCGCCGACGTTAATCCCAACAGGCTGACGCTCTCCGGCCGACCGGAATGGGCCAATGCCCCCGGACCTGCCGAGGGCACGAACGTGGACATGCCTTTGGATATGGCCTTCATCCACATATACCCCCGATGGGTGAATGGGGCGGACGGCAAGGTGACCGCAAGCGTCGCGGGCTTGGCCGTTGATTGCTTCTCGACTTACGCAAGCTCGCTGAAAAGCAAGACTAAAGGGACCCGCGATGTTCGGCTGGATAGGCCGGTATGGGTCCCACCGAATGCCAATTGCAGCATGCAGTACCAGCTCCCGCCATTCGCAGAGCTGATGGGCCTGTCTCTATACCTGGGACTCAGCGAACCCGCGGTCGTCTACGCCCAGGTCTACGATCATGCTTCCGGCAAGTGGGTGGACATCGGAGGCGTGAGATCGGGCTCAGGCAAACTCCCGATACCCACTCCCGGCAGAATAATCGGCCGTGGAGGGATTGTCCAGATAAGGCTCAAACGGCCTCATGATGAGCCATCGCCAGTCAACGTGGACGCGCGACTTGAATTCCAGGGGCGGGTGAAATGATGGCAAACCCGGTGCTGTCTAAGGAGATCAGAACCAGACTGCGGTCGAAGAAGGCTCGCAAGGTCCAGCTCGCCATAGGGATACCGGCGGGGATCGTAGTTTTCGTTTCCTATGGACGCCTGCTGCTTGCCCTGTTCAGGTTTCACGATCTAGAGGGCGAAGTCTGGCTTGGGTGCTCGATGCTTCAACTTGCGATAATCAGCTTCCTTACGCCCGGGCTGCTGGCAAATGCCATCACTCAGGAGAAGGAGCAGCGGACGTGGGGACTTCTGCGGATCACGCGCCTGTCGTCCTGGCAGATCATCTCCGGCAAGCTCATTGCCAGGCTGCTGCCCATCCCAATCCTGATGGTCCTGTTCGCGCCGTTCATGGTGTATTCCGCGGTCTCGTCCGCCATGAAATGGCCGGTGATCGCCGGAACTTATGCAGTTCTCATCTCTGCAGTGCTTCTGTTCGCCGTTCAGGCGCTCTTCTGGTCAACAACTCTCAAGAAGACTTCGACCGCTATCGCGGCGTCATACGGGCTGGTTTTCCTTGCGACCATAGGCACGTATATCGTGGATCAGCTCATTGAGGTAACTACTCGCATCTCGTCGCCTACTTCGCTCTTGTGGTGTAACCCATTCTACGTAATGGCGGATTTTATGGTGAAGCTCAATGGCTACCAGATCCCGAGGCCAGTCATGCAGGAGATAATCGTTTTCTTCTCCATCTACGTTGCGGGGTCCGTGGTCTTGCTCGCCGTCACGGATGTCGCGCTGGAGAGGATTCAGGCCGACTAGGAGGTCTCTATGATAAAGACTAAGAATCTACGCAAGGAATTCGGCAAACTCGTGGCTGTTGATAATCTCAACCTGGAGATCGAGGCCGGCGATATCTTCGGCTTCATAGGCCCTAACGGCGCGGGCAAGACCACCACCATCAGGATGCTTGCGACCCTCCTGCGGCCGACCGCCGGCAAGGCGTACATAGACGGAATAGAGGTCACGGCCAATCATCGCCAAGTTCGGCCTCTCATCGGTTTCATGCCGGATTTCTTCGGCGTCTATGACGACGTGAAGGTATGGGAGTATCTCGACTTCTTTGCGGCGGCATACAGGATACCCAAGCGCGAGCGATCCGACAAGATTGACAATGTCCTGCATTTGACGAATCTCGGCACGAAGAAGGATTCGTTCGTCGAGGAGCTTTCCCGGGGCATGAAGCAGCGCCTCTGCCTGGCAAAGACGCTCATCCACGGCCCGAAGGTCCTCCTCCTCGACGAGCCGGCGTCGGGCCTTGATCCCAGGGCCAGGATAGAGATCAAGGAACTGCTGAAGAAGCTGAAATCCATGGGCAAGACCATACTCGTATCTTCGCATATTCTCCCCGAGCTGGCGGATTTCTGCAACAAGATCGGCATCATAGAGAAAGGCCGGCTGATAGTCGCCGGTGATGTGAAGACGATCTTGGAGCAGACTGTCGGCGGGAGGATACTGGAGATCAAGGTGATGGACGAAGCGCCAAAGGCACTGGAGATCCTGTCCGACCTGAGCAGCATAAAGGAAGCTCAGGCGGTTGACGGCATGCTTAGGGCGCAGTTCTCCGGTACGCTGGAGGATCAGTGTTCGGTGCTGCGAGCGCTCGTGGACGGGGATGTGAAGGTCCTGTCGTTCTCGGAGCAGGCGACCGACCTGGAAGACATTTTCATGAAGGTGACGAAGGGCATAGTTTCGTGATGCGTGATTCGTGATACGTGATACGTGATACGTGATGCGTGATGGGGAAGATCACGCATTGGCTGAGGTATGCGATGGAAAATCCGATTCTGATGAAAGAGCTTCGAAGCCGAATGCGCGGTTCGAAGGCATACTGGGTGCTGCTGGTCTACCTGGTGGTCCTCAGCTTCGCCCTGGTGATAGCCTACCTGGCATGGTGGCACACGAGCGGATACAGTGGCGGATCGTTCGTCATAGGACGCCTGTTCTTCCGGACCCTGTTCTACGTCCAGGTGGGGCTGGTGTGCCTGATCACTCCGGGCCTGACCGCAGGCGCGATAACCCTCGAGAAGGAACAGAGGACTTATGATCTGCTGGTCATGACTTCCATGAAAGCCCGGAGCATGATCGCGGGGAAGCTAGTCTCGGCCATCTCCTTCGTGGTGCTGCTTATGGTTTCGTCTGTGCCGTTGGTGAGCGTCTGCTTCCTGTTGGGAGGAGTCTCGCCGGGAGAGGTGTTCTTTTCCTATCTCGTGCTCCTGCTGGCGGCATTCATGTACGGCAGCCTTGGCCTGATGTGGTCATCGGTGGCAAGGAATACGACGACCGCCACTCTAATGACGTATGCCACGGTGATCGTGCTCTTTGCGGGCACTCTCCTGCCGCTCGCACCTCCGACGGAGGCTCTGCGGGCAGTGAACCCGGCGGGCGCGCTCCAGTATGCCATGAGCGTCGAACAATATTTTACCTTCCACTTGCCGGCATGGATCGCCAGCCTCATATTGAATGGACTGGCAGGCATCCTGTTCCTGATGGTAAGCATCCGCAAGGTTGATTCCTACGACACGGACACATCGCTGGGTCTGAGGCTCCAATCGCTTCTCCTGTATTCCGCCGTCCTGTTCTTTGTTTTCGGCTGGTTGTTCGGCATCAGCTATTCGAAGAACGAGCTGAGCCCGGATGACCTGCTTATGGTCGTCTGGTTCGTTATACTTTCGGTGCTCCTGGTGCTCACTCCGATATTCACGACCGGAGAGCCGGATCAGAAAGGGAGGAATGCCCTGAGGCTCCCGATTGTCGGGGGCTGGGGAAGTCTTTTCCGAGCGCGACTGGAATCAGGGCTGCCGTTCATGCTGTTGCTGCTTGGAGTCTCGACCGCGATGTTTGTGGCAGGTTACCCGATGACAAGCCAGGGGCTGCCTCCGATGCTGCATCTGTATCTGCCGCTGGCCGCGATATTGGTGCTCGTGGTAGTCGCTGCATTCGGTGGGATCGAGCTTCTGCTGTCCTGCCTGTTAAAGAGCCGGTGGACGGCGCTGGCATCGGGATACTTGATAATGGCCGGGCTGACGCTGCTGCCGCTGGTGGTACTGCCGTACTCCGGCCGTGCGGCAGAAATGATCGGGTTCAGGCCCCAGTGGCTTCCGCTATACCTGAGCCCTCACATGGCGTTAGCATCTTTGTTCCCGACCCTTGAAGAGGGCTTCCCGGATCCAACGGGCGGCGAGATCCCGTTCTTCTGCATAACCACCCTCCTCTATGCTCTGATTGCGGCTCTAGTGCTGATAAGGGTGCGCGGGGTGGTCGTGCGCAGGTGGGAGGGTTGGCGCCGTGTGCCTCGTGCGGCACGGTAGGAAAGCTTTGATCTGGCTTGAGTTGAAGGTAGTCAAGCTAGTAAGTCCTACCCTGGCATCATTATAGTCTGCCCAATACCACCGGTCAACACGTTTGGAATGATCTCCTACCGGCAAAACACAGATTATGGCTCTCTGCGTGGGAATAGTCGGGGCGGGAAGATCAGGTTTCAGCAATGCGCATGTGCTCGAGGGCTATCCTGATGTGCAGATCGTCGCAGTTGCCGAGCCGAACCGTCCGGCAAGGGATGCGTTCGCCCGCGAGTTCGGCGTGAAGCTCGCCGTCAGCGATCACCGAAGGCTCGCCATAGATGAGATGGTGGACGCCGTTTACGTCTGCTCGCCCCCTTCCACTCACAGCGCCATTGCCATTGATTGCCTCCAATGCGGGAAGCACGTCATTTGCTGCCAGCCGATGGCAGTGTCCATGACCCAGGCCGAGGAGATGATCGAGGCGGCCGAGTCCTCCAGCGCCCAGTTGTTCGTTGCTCTGCCTCAGAGGTATGATCCGCTGAACCAGGAGACCTTCAGGCTCATAGAATCAGACGAGATCGGCTATCCGTTTCTGGGACTGGTGAGCTGCCTGGAGAATGACTTAGACCGCCTGAATGACTGGCATCACTGGTACGGCACGTGGAGCATCGGAGGCGGGGGAGTCCTGATCAGGCATGGCTCGGGTATTGCGGATGTCCTCCAGTACTTCTTCGGCGAGGTGGATGCCGTCAGCGCAGTCTGCACCCGGTTTGCCATCGAGCCGTTGAACAAGGCTGAGGATTCGTGCGTCGTCGGCCTGGAGTTCATCGAGGATGCGACCGCCGAGATTGCCATAACCGGGGCGGCGAGGTACAGCGCCTGGCCGGAGAAGTACTCGGGGTCGGCCATGCGCCTGGAGATCTATGGGCTCGAAGGAAGCATACGAGTCACGGACGATGACCGGGCAGTCATCCTGGCGAACAAGAAGGGGCACACGGTCATCCCCGGGCCCGAGATCAAGACCGACCTCCCCACGGACATGCACAGGGATTTCCTGGATAGCATGCTGGATGGCAGGGAGCCGCTGGTGACCGCCAGACATGCGAAGGATGCGCTGAAAGTCATCCTTGCCGCCTACAAATCCTCGCAAATGAAGAGACGAGTCGAAACCCTGGAGCACCTTTGAAGGGAGCGGGTTGTAGGTTTTAGGTTTTGGGTTATTGGGTTTTGGGGTTCCCTATAACCTAGCACCCACAACCCACAACCTGCTCCTTAGAGCTTGATGTCCACCAGCCCAATGACCGCCGTCTCGGGCACGCGTTTGATGTTCGAAACCACGTCCGTCGTCGAGACCGGAACTAGTGCCCGGATTCGGACAGAGCCCTGAAACGTACCTTCTATCTGGGCGACCGCGACCACTTCGCTGAGCCGGCTGCTCGCACCCGCGACCAGCGCGCCGCCAACCCTCAGTCCGCTCCCGATGCTGATGATCGGAACGATCTTCTGGCTTGTCGGCGTCGGCGTTGTGTCTACTGATGTCACTCCAAGCGCGCTGCTTATCCTCAGAGCCCAGAAATTCGCAAGCCCCGCGGTGGTCATTCCGTTGAGCTGAGCCTCGGCCGGACCAGCAGTTACCAGAAGAGTGCCGTCCGCCACAACTGCATACTGGCCGTTGACCCGTCGCATTACGATGGTACTGGGCATTGAGGTAGCCGTCACTCCCTGGATGCGCTGAGCCACTTCCTGCGCCCGCTGGTAAGGCGAGAAACCGCCGGCAGAAGTCCTGATCCGAACAACGATCTGATCGCCGACCAGTATCTCGCCTACCTGCCGGCCCGCAATAGTTGCCTCCCGAGCCACGACTTCCTGGGACGCCGCGTAGGCCGGGGTCGAGGTCGTGCTGGATGGCACGTATAGCAACGCACAAATGGCAGAAACGGTTATCAGCAATAGCAGCAATTTCGTTTTCATGATTATCCTCCTTCCCGTCCTAAATCTTGAAGTCAAGGAGCGCCGAAACGCCCACTCCCGGGATTCGATTGATGGCCTGGCCGATCTTGGTTGAGTTCACGGGAACGAGCAGCTTTGCCCGCAGGCCCGAAATGCTGGTCTCAACCTGGCCTACTGCCCTGGTTTCGCTAACCCGGTCGGACGCTCCCTGAACCTGGGCTGCTCCGACATAGATGCCGTTCCCCGCAGAGATGATGGGGACGACCTTAGTCGTGCCTTCCCAATTCACCCCATGCTGTCCAGTCATTTTGTTTATGAACTTGTTCATATCCGGGCCGAACTGACGCACCACATAAGCGATTCCGAACAGCTTGATAGCGCGCGTGATGAGACTCTCAGCCGACGCGGTACTCGTCAGGACAAATGTCAGCCCGAGTATCAATACCAGCGCGATCGCTACGACTTTGTAACCGGTCATGTTATTTTCACCTCCTATTCACTTTTTTTATTGTTTAAGTTTACCCACACTTCCTTCTTATCAAACGCTTGCCTGGCGATCTATCCAGTGTTAGAATAGGCTGGATCAAGCGAAGGAATTTACACCCATTCATGAAAACCCTCGAATTCCAAGCCGCCGTTCTTGCCGCCGGGAAGGGCAAGAGGATGGGGTCGGATCTGCCGAAAGTACTTCTCCCTCTCTGCGGTCGGCCGATCATCTGCCATGTCCTCAGCTTGCTGGCGGAGGTCGGCATTCGCCGCCCCGTGATTGTGATCAGCCGGGAGGGTGACGCAATCAGGGAGACTCTCGGCGACGATTACTCATACGTCGTCCAGGGCGAGCAGCTAGGCTCGGGGCACGCAGTCCTGTGCGCGAGGGAAGCCGCTCAGGGCGCGAAGAATATCATCGTCATGTGCGGCGACAGCCCCCTGTTCCGCGTCGAGACGATCCGTTCCCTGATGAGGGAGCATGTCCGCCACCAGGCAACGATCACTCTGACGTCGGCGATACTCGATGACCCCGCAGGTTACGGGCGCATCCTGAGGAATCCGAGCGGCGAAGTCTCGGGGATCATCGAGGAGAAGATGGCGTCGGACGAGCAGAAGAGCATCGAGGAGATCAACGGCGGGTGCTACGGATTCGATGCCGAGTGGCTCTGGGGTAATATCGGCCTCATGACCAGGAACGAGGCGGGCGAATACTGCCTGACCGAAATGGTGGACATCGCCATCCGCCAGGGACGCAAGGTGATCACCGTCTCATCGGGCCAGGATGAAGTCGCGGGGATCAACACCCCTGCTCATCTCAAGCAGGCAGAGCGAATGCTGTGCTCGAAACAATAGCCTGGGAATCGAATCCCCAGGCTACAATCCCAACTTAAGCAGGCTGAAGCAAGCTGCGACCTAGTTGGCGGATGCGCGCCCGGCTTTCAGATCATCAAGGTATTCCTGGGCGCGCTTGATCCTCTCCGAAGTCACCGGATGGGTGGCCAGAATCTGCTCGAACTTCGACGGCTCCTTCTTCTGCTTAGCCTGCAGTGTGCCGAAAAAGTCAACCAGCCCCTGGGCATTGTACGCCTGAGGGTCTTTGTTCCGGCAGCGCCACATCTCCTTGATCCCCAGCTTGTCCGCCTCGTATTCCTGTTTCCGACTCCATCGAAGCAGCGTGAAATTCGCAGCAATGCTGGCGAGCGTCGTGACGTCCCCCTTGGTCAGCGTCCCAATAAGAATGTTGGCCTGGAGCTCACGGCCCATCATTGCCGCATGATGTCTCGCCGCTACGTGACCGATCTCGTGGGCGATGACGCCTGCAAGCTCATCCGTTTTCCCGTCAGTTTCGTCAACCAGGCCCTTGTTCACGTACACCCATCCGCCTGGTAGAGAGAATGCATTGACATCCTTCACGTCCAGGATCTTGAATGTGTATTTGATATTCTGCCGGTCTGAGCACGTCACCAGCGTCTGGCCCAGATTGTTCACGAGAGCGTTCAGCTTTGGATCCGTGTCAACCTTATACTGGCTCTCGACCTGCGCGGCCGCCTCGCGCCCGATGCTGATCTCCTGGCTCGTGCTGACCAGGCTTTTGGGATTGCATCCGGTAAGCATCATGGAACCGGTGATGATCAGGAGCACGAGTGCTGTGGCATGATACCGCATGGTTTATCCTCCTTTGGACTTTTCCGGCTGTTTTTCGAACTTCTTCAACAGGCGCTCGACCGCTGATCGAGTATCTTCCAGGGTCTTCTGCGCCTTCTCGATCTTCTCTTTGTACGATGTGCCGGTGTCCTGGCCTGCGCGCTGCATCAGTTGCAGGCTGTCGTCCAGCTCGACCTTGGCCCGCTTGAGGTCACCCTTCAGCATGTATTCCTTCGCCAGGGCGGCATGCTTTCTTGCCCTATTCACCAGGGCAATCGGAGTTGCCTCGGATGATCCTCCGCTGCCGTGGGACTTTAGGGCGGCGACCTGCGCCTTCAGATCCGCCACCTCCCGCCTCGTCACTGATACCTGCCAGGCGTTAAATACCACAACCGCCAGCAGGGCGAGCATAAACAAAGCTGAGAAAAACCGTCGCACGATCGAGCCTCCTGTGATATACCCTCGCCGCTTACGTGTCAAACCATGCGAATCAGGGCTTGGTTTCCTTATACGGTCCCGCGATCACGAGGGTGTACGCCTCAGGGTGCAGGTACTTCTTCGCCATCGCTTTTACCCGCTCCACCGTCACTGCCTGGTAATTGCTGGAATACTTCTGGATATAGTCCATCCCGAGGCCGTACAGCTCCGCACCGTAAAGCGTACC
>DASRZD010000244.1:0-2210 GCA_035686805.1 Armatimonadota bacterium | reverse complement strand
GCCGTTGTCCCTCGCTGCATCGGCCAGTTGGCCTAAACCTTCCTGAGTCAGGCGATTGATATCCTGCACCTGACGACGATACTTGTCCGCGGTTTCCTGATCGTTTAGGTCGCCGTTCCAATCCACCAGGATATCGCATGCGACCTTGCGGGCGTAATATGACTTGGACATGGTATCCGTTGACTGTCTGAGCTTCGACTGGGACTGGAGGGACGGGGGTATGTCCAGGGCCTTGAACTCATCCGAAGCCCGGCTGTTCGCGGTTGATGCCGTCCGGAAGGCGGAATGGACTTCCTCGATCGAACCATTCCCATTGACCATCGTCTGCAGAGTCTTGAACGCCTGCTCGCTTGCCTTGTCGGCCCTGGTAGTGATGGCAAAGAACGCTCGTCCGAATCGGACGAACTCCTCTCTATTGGCGGTCGTCTGGGCTGCCGGCTTCCGAAGACTTGGGTGGGAGTTGTAGAGGCTTGCGCCCGCAACGATCAACAGAATCGCGCCTGCCGCAAGCATCGGCACCAGGCAGCATGCCGTCCATTTTCTGCGGTTCAATTCGCCTTCCGGTCTTGGAGGTTCTGCGTCCATAACAAGGACATACCCACTCGTGTCAAAGTACCCAAACACAAGCTGCGGATACCTGGGCACATTGCCGGTTTTCGGATCATCTTGGGGGAGTGGCACTGATCTTGCACACTATTAGATCAAGCATCTCCGACTCCTTTCTCGATAGCAGCGCCCGATGTGGCGCTCGGCCCGCCCCGAAGTTGGGACGGGCTTCATTTTTTGTGCTCCCCAGAGCCTTAGCTCGCCTCACTACTGCTCATCACACCCTGTTTATGCGGAATGACACCTGGGTAGACATTAAGTGAAAGCGGAATATCGAAATGGGGGTGACGTATGCGAGAACGAATAGGCATTGCACAGGAAGAGATAGACAGGATGGTTACCCTGCCTGACAGCGACGAGTTTCCGCTGCCGGTTGTTCCCAACTGGGATGACCTTGTGACTAAGGCCGGCGAGATGGCGAAAGTCGTAGACCGGCATCTTGATTACGAGTCGATCTACCAGGGACATGATCTCAATCCGGCCGGGCTTTGTCCTCAGCAGAGGGTGAATCTGGTTTCAGACCTGACTGCAGTCGTCTAGGCACAGTCAGTTTCAGAGGCGGCGCGTTGCGCAAGATATACCAGTCGGTACCCGATGTACCCCAGGCAATCGCGAACAAGGCGATAGACATGGTGGAGCGCCATTTCACCGCCAACGGGGTGAAGCGCGCCGAGGAGCTGCCCGAGGAGAGCAAGGTACGCTTGATGAGGGAAATCCAGCATTTCCTGCAGACCGAGCTCCCGGATATCAAGGAACGAAACGGCGAATGGGGTTATGATTGGAGCACTCGCCGGGGTGACGGCATCGGGAGATTGATAGTTCGGTGGTTTCAACGAGTGTTCCGCTGGGGGAGTGTCGAACGTGATCAGTAGGAAAACGACCGCACGGAAGCGGATATAGGGCCGGGGTCTGTGTAGACTCCGGCCTTATTTATCACATTCGGAGCTGCATCTTCGTCCGAACGAGATTCAGGATGCTATCCTGGGTAACCATGCCCTTTAGCTTGCAGTCGTGAATCACGAGAAGCCGGCGAAGATTCCCCTCAGCCATGTGTATCAAGGCATCAAAGGCATCTTCGTTCTCGTCAACGACCACCTCTTCCTCAGGCGGTTTTGCCACCTGACGCACGGTTGTGCTTGGCCACTGCTCTCTGGGAACGTCGCGCACCTCATTGGCGGTGATTATGGCGAGGCACTGATCATTCTCAGTTACCGGAAATGCCGAGTAGTCGTACTTCAGCAGGTAGTTGTGGACGAAATCCTGGAGAGAGAGGGACGGGTCTATGTGTGGGAAGTCTGTTGTCATTACCCGACCGACGTCCACTCCTGACAGCGCCCGCCTAAGCATCAATTGCTGATAGCTCTGATTAGCCGCATTGTTTAGGAACCAGCCGATGAATACAAACCACAGCCCGCCAAGGAATCCGCCGAAAAGCATCATCGAGAAACCGCCGATGATGAACAGCCATGCGAATGCCTGCCCGGAAAAGGCGGCATACCGTGTCGCCTTCTCAAGGTTATTCGTTGCTCCCCACAAGATTGCCCGAAACACTCGGCCACCATCAAGGGGGAATCCAGGGATCATGTTGAATATCCCCAGGATGA
>DASRZD010000243.1:0-3000 GCA_035686805.1 Armatimonadota bacterium | reverse complement strand
CGATACTCAGACGGAAGACGAGGCTGCTTCGTGGGTGTCGAGGGCTCGGAAGTCGGTGAACGAGAAGCAATGCTATCCCATGGCGGTCACCTTAAAGGAGGACGGCCGGCTGATGGGGATGTGCGGCCTTTTCCGAGTCTCGTGGGAGCATCTGAATGCTGAGTTGATCTACTGGCTGGGAAAAGACTTCTGGGGCAAGGGATATATGACCGAGGCTGCCCGCAGGATGATCCAGTTCGGGTTCGAGGAACTCGGCCTGGAGCGGATAAGCGTCGGATGCTTTGCCCGCAACAAGGCCTCGGGGCGGATCATTGAGAAGCTTGGGTTCACGCCCGAGGGAGTCGCCAGGCATGCGTATTGCAAAGACGGCGAGTTCCTCGACGAGCTTCGGTTCGGTATGATAAGATCGGATTACGATCATTCTAGGAGGTGAGGTAATGGCAATCATCGCGACGATACTGGGGGTTATCGCTCTCCTTTTTGTCGTGCTCACATCAGTGAAGCACTATGCCAGTCAGAGATTGATCACCCTGGAAGTCATGACGGCGGGCGGGATATGGCTCCTGGGCCTCGCTTTATATGATGTACCGGCGGCTGCGGTCATGGGAAGCAGCCTCCTTGCCACTCAGATAGTCTTCGGTGGCACGTGCATCGTGTTTCTGCTGGCGGTATGCTGCATTCTACTGCGACCGGTTCCGAAATCGGAGATACGCCGATGGCTCGGGGAATTGGCGGCATTGCTGCACGGCGAGATGAGAATAGACGTTGCGCTGTTCAGGATGGCAGCCAACTGCCGATCCTATCGGCTGGCTGAAGACAGCAAGCAGATGGCAGAGCGCATTATTGGAGGAGATACCCTTTCCCAGGCCATGCGCGTGGATGAGGCGTTTGCGGGAATCGTCCCGGCCATTCGGAGGGCGGAAGACGATGGTAGCCTGCCTCAGGTATTGGGCCAGTTGGCTTCGCCCGGCGAGCCTGAGGCCGACGCCAATCCGGCAGAGGCCGTGACTGCCGAACCGCCTCCCATACGAAGGGTCGCCGTCACCATCATCTCACAAGCCATGAAGCAAGGAGCAAGCGAAGTTACATTGCTCCCGGTGCGGCAGGGCGAGTATACCGGTCTCAGCGTCTTATATACCGACTCCTCCGGCAATGCGAAAGAGGCCGCATCTCTCCCGTATACCGCGCGCATGCCCATCGTCAACGTGATGAAGATGTGGGCAGGCATTCCTTATTGGGCCAAGAGCTCGAAGCCGGCGACATTGCCCATCCGCTGTGACGGCAAGGATTACCTGATGACGATCTCGGTAGGGCAAATGGAGCTCGGCGAATCCGTGCACGTCGCCATCGCGCTGAAGACTAAGTCATGACTTTCCGCCTCGAAATGTGCTAAACTCTCCGCAGAGGGATTCACCGTATGTTGGACCGCAAAACCCATGCTCCATTTCGCCTCTCAAGCCTGGACGAACTCCGTTCGGCTATCGAGCAACTCGGCCTCGATCTGGCCGTGAGTGAGGACGTCTCCTGGCTTACGAGACCGGTTGAGGTCGCAGGCCGGACTATCGCGAACTCTATGGCCATCCAGCCGATGGAGGGCTGCGACGGCACGGCTGACGGCTCGCCCGGGGAGTTGACCTACCGCCGGTATCGGAGGTTCGGGGCGGGAGGAGCGGGCCTCATCTGGTTCGAGGCCTGCGCGGTCGTTCCGTGGGGCCGGGCGAATCCCCGCCAGCTTTGGATTCACAAGGAGAATCAGGATTCGTTCGCGCGCATGCTTGGCGAAACCCTGGAAGCGGCGGGGGATCATCGCCCGTTCACCGTCCTCCAACTAACTCATTCCGGCCGATATACTAAGCCAGACCCGGTGATCGCCTTCCATGACCCCTTTCTCGGCCCGGCTCGCGGCATCCCTCCTGACCAGCCGGTGATCTCGGATGAGGAACTCGAGGCGCTGGAGGACGCTTACATCGAGGCGGCCAGGCTGGCGTTCGAGGCGGGTTTCGACGCGGTGGACATAAAGTCATGCCACCGGTATCTGATCAATGAGTTGTTCGCAGGTCATACGAGGAAGGGCAAATACGGCGGGAGCTATGAGAATCGGACCCGCTTCCTGAAAAACGTCGTCCGAAAAATCCAGCCGCTCGGGATGGTTACCTGCCGCCTGGGAATCCACGATGCGCATCCTTATCCGTATGGCTGGGGGTCGGATGAGGCCTGCCAGCCAGCCCTCGATGAGCCGAAGCGTCTGGTGCGGGAGCTTCATGAGATGGGACTGGCGCTCATCAACATCACGATGGGCAATCCATATTACAGACCGCACGTCAATCGGCCGTACGACCGTCCGGCTGAGGAGGGATATTGCCCGGAGGAGCATCCGCTGGTCGGGGTCGAGCGGCTGGTGAACCTGACTTGCCAGGTGCGGGAGGGCTTGCCGAATCTGACAGTGGTGGGAAGCGGGTATAGTTGGCTTAGGAATCTTTGGCCCTATATTGCAGCCACAGAGATCGAACAAGGCAACGTGCAAATCGTCGGTCTCGGAAGGCAGGGGTTCGCATACCCCGACTTCGCCAGGGAGATCATCGAGACTGGGAAGCTTGACCGGCGGCATACGTGCATCTCATGCTCGTCCTGCACGCAAATCATGCGTGACGGCGGCATGTCGGGGTGCGTGCCCTTCGACCGGGAGGTCTACGGGCCGATCTACCGGGAGGGCCGCCGAAACAGCCTTGATTACTGTCAGGCGCAGGCCTCGCGATGCCGCGACTGCTTCGACCCTCAGTGCAAGGACGGCTGCCCCGCGGGAGTGGACATCCCCGGCTTCGTGAGGGCACTCGCGGATGGGGACATTCAGCGGTCGTATGAGATCCTGAGGGAGCGGAATGCCCTGCCGGAGTTGTGCGCGCTCGTATGCCCGGTGGAGGTCCAATGCCAGGGGCATTGTGTGGAGAGCGTGTTTTCGCAGAATCCGGTCCCAATCGGCGATCTCCAGGCATACGTATC
>DASRZD010000242.1:0-6302 GCA_035686805.1 Armatimonadota bacterium | reverse complement strand
TCTGCCGGCCCCACGCGAAGATGCGCGACTTGTCTCCGCCGGCCTTCCGCATTTCCTTCTGCATGTTCTTCGCCTGGATTGCCAGCCTCGGAATCATCCAAAACGCGGTTTCTCCCCCCGAATCCTTCCATTTCTCGATCCGACGCCGGACGGTCTGATCCATCTTGTCGAGCTCTCCGGCGGTATCGAGGCGGGCGTACTCGGCAAGGATCTTGGCGGACGCTGGTATTTTCTTCAGGATTTGCGTTCCAAGTTCCTTGTGAGTGGTCGTCAGACGGATGCCGGCGGTCAGGAAGTCGCGCACGGCGTTGGGGATTGCGAACGCCGGGTTCCTCGAGGTTGCCATCTTTGCGATGTAGCGGTTGATGCCGGCCACGCCGCGGAGCACCTTCGGCGCCGACTCCGGCCCAATGTTGTTGAGCACCGAGAACAGGCCCGCCAGCTCACGGGACTCTGAGCGGACGAAGTGGTGCTCGCCGTCGATCCAGATGTCATAGACGTTCGGCTGACGCAGCGCCATCGTGTCGGGGCGCTCTTTGACGGTCTCGGTTTTCGCGTCGAAGTAGCGTTTCATCGGGGGCGTGTCGAAGATGAACAGGGGCTTTCCGTTCGCATCCTCGGCGTGTTCCAGGCTCTTGAACAGGTTCCACACGGTTTTGGCAACGCGGTTCTTCTCCGACCGCACCGCCACCTCCATCGCGTCGGCAAACAGCTCGACGGTCGGGGAGTGGGTCGGGCGGTCGTCGCGGCCCAGGCGCCGTTGCGCCGGCTTCCGAGAGCCCGGGTTGTAGCCGCGGCCGACGTTCGGCTTGTGGAGCTCCCCCTCGTGGCCGGCGGCGCGCGCCATCGTGTCCAGGGCCCGATACCACATGCTCCCGTGGTACTCGATCTCGGGGATGGGCGGACGGTCGCCGGCATAGATCCAGTCGAGAATGTCCGGCTCTTTGCCGCGCATGGGGGTGTAATACTTGTAGTCTTTCTTCCAGCGGTCGAGCTCCTCCTGAGACAACAGCCCGGACTCGACCAGGCGCTGCTCCTTCCAGTGGACGATCTTGTCGAACAGGGCGGATACCTGCATTGCCTTGCCGCCGTACTGAGTCTTCCGCATCGGCTCGCCGTCGAACGTGACCCAGCCATGCTCTCGAGCGTCACGGAGGATCTGGCGGGCCTCGGCGGACGTGTAGCCGGAGTGCGGCACCTTGTCGGCCGCCACCATGTCGTCGATTTCCTTCATTTTCTCTTTGGCTTCCGCCAGAGAGTCGCGCTCGACCTCGTTGAGCTTGAACTCTTTCGCCCGCACGCGGCCCTCGTCGCGGTCCAGCCATTCGATCGTGACCGTGCCGGCCTCACGATTGGCGGAGGCTACCTTGCCGCTCACCCCAACCTTGCCGGGAACGCGGACGTTCATACCCTTGCGGACGCCGACCTTCTCGAGCTGCGCGATGCGCTTTTTCAGCGCCGCCTTCTTGACGACGACGTGCCGGCGGAACATCAAGGGGTTCGCCTCGAGCGCGTGGATCGCCATGCGGATCTCCTCGAACTGAGGCAACGGCATTTCCAGGTCGGCCAGCTTCTTGATGAGCGGCTGGAAATACTCACTTTCCAGCTTGTTGAGCGCGGCGCCGGCACGACCGGAGAAGTTGCGGGCCTTGAGATAGGCGTCCATGCTCTCGTGGAGCTTCTGGCCCTGTTCGGTCAGGACCTCTTGCAGATACCGCAACGGCTCGAGCTTGTCGAACAGGTTTCGGATGACGTGCTCGCGGAACCACTCTTTGATGAGGTTGTGGTTGAGAACGACGCCGGGGCTGTGGAACCCGTCAACCGGGCCCGAGGTCTCCGGCGCGAACAGGGTCTCGGGGTCGGTGATGCGGACGGCTTCTTCGTCCCAATCGCCGCCCTCGAGCTCGAACATCGTTGTTTGTCCGCTAGGAAGGCGCCGTTCTCCCTGTTCCCCGCCCAGCTCTGGCTTTCCAGAACGCATGAAATCCTGAAGCATGAACGCTGCGTCAGCGGGATCTGAAAATCGTGAGGCAGCAGCTCGGATGGCGGCTTCTGAGATTTTCGCGGTGTCCCATCCTTTTCGCTGTGCAATTTCAAAAGCCTGCCTCAGCCGCGCATAAGCTACCCGCTCTTTCAACGACATTTCTTCAGGATTCGTTTTCCCATTGATGTCGGTGATAGCCTTTTTGATTGACTCGCCAAGAGCTTGCTCAGAAGATGCGTCGAGATAACGGAGTCCGTCGATGTAGGCTTTGATCTCTTCTGTCGACGCGCCTTCTTCTCCAATACCAAAGAGCCTGTTGCTCTGCGCCTCGGTCAGCCCAGCTTCCATCTCATCAACGGTTTTTTGGGCCCGCCTTGCACCTTCTCGATCGAATGCATCGTTTGCCTTGCGATAGGCTGCTTCGTATTTCTTGGCGCCTTCCTCTCCAAAGACCTCTACCGCTGAATTTTTCTCAGTAGATTTCTCTGATTTTTGAAGCGCTTCCAGTTCATTGCGGGACATTTCCCAGAGCTGTCTCCGGTCATCAAAATTGAACGACGGCGGGATGAATTCGCTCATGGCGTTCTTGAGTGCAGCTGAATAGCTCGACTGCGAGAGCTCCGCCTTGATTGTCGTCCCGTCCTCGAACTCGACGGAATTTTTGATCTCGCGGGAGATCATTTTCAACACAGGCTCGGGGCCACCAGACATGATTCTAAGCTTCCCACCCTTGCTCTCGGTCGAGTGCAGGGCCGCGGTTCCAAGCCAAGGCTGTTCGTAAATCTGACCGCTGTAGATCGCTTCCATGAGATCAGCTGCGCTCTGGGGGTCCCCGGCCATGTACTTGAGCATCTGGCGGGCGAAGTCATAGACCTCATACAGAATCCGCTCGGCGGCGTTCATCTTCTCGAGGTTCTTAAACTGCTTTTCAGCCAACAAGCCGTAGGCTTTCGCAGCCTTCTCCTCGTTGCCGTAGTGCTCGATCAGAGCCTTGCGCTGTGACGGGCGGAGGTAGTTCTTAAAGACGAAGTGGAACGCCTCATGAAATAGGGTGTCGGTGCCGGCGCTCAGACGATTGAGCACGATGAGATGGCTTGCGTTGATCCCGTTGAATGTATAGCTGCCTTTGATGAGACCGTGGTTTTCCTGAAGCGCCTGCGCAATCTGAGCGATCTTGTCCTCTGAAAACTCGTAGCCCTTGGCGATGGCCTTTGCCAACTTCGCGTAGTCTCCGCCGTATTTCTCGGCCCGCTCTGCCACCAGGTCGTTAGAGAATGCAAAGCTCAGCGTGGGCCCGTTGGCGATTTTGAGGACAACCGAACCGTCCTGCCCCTGTTCGAACTTCCACTTCGTATTGGCGAAGGCGGCCCGAATGTGCTTCAGGCGGACGGAGAGGTTGTTCCTGATTTGCTGCGGGCTCGCCACGTTGAACATGGACATCTGCCCGCTCTCTTCGATGATGGTGGCGATGTCCTCTTCGGCGGTGGTTTGGCGGTCTGCGAGCTTTTGTTCTGGAGAAAGTGCGGGAGCGAGTGACTCCGGGGCCTTCGTGACCTCAGAGGCCGGGCCCGCGCCCGCCGGTTCTATCCCGGCTTGCCGTTCGAGTGTAGCAAGTTCAGCGTCCAACTTGTCCATCTGTTTAGCGATGCCATCAAGCGCACTTTTTTGGATTCGAGGAGGCACAGGTTTCCCCTCGAATTGCTGCATTTTTTTCTCGTAGTTTTTCTGTAGTATGTCTAGCTCGGCTCGAATCTCGTCAGCGCGAGCCGTCTCTTTAGTTGGCGTGGCTGGAACAGCCTTCGCCAGCAACTCCTCGACCTTCGCCTTGAGCTCTCTCGTGCGCTGTTCGCTCGGAGGGGTTCGCCCCTTCTCCAGCGCCGTCTTTGCCCACCCGTTGTTCTTGTAGTCCTCGAGCACGGCGGCGGGGACGTTCTCGCCGGCCAGAACCGCGGTCCTGACTGCCTTGGCATGTCCGGCCGTGGCGATGGCGACCTCATCGGCCCCGGTAACACCCTTCAGGTAGTCCTGCTTCGGGATCTCCCAGGACTTCCGACCCTTCTCAAGCATTCTGAGCTGCCGGTAGTTGTCAGCGATCGCGGCTTTCTGTCCGGAATTCTTCTCCTTGACCGCCTCAAGCTCCTTGATCGACGCCTTGAGCTCAGCCATCTTCTCTTGGTTGGTCTGCTTCGGGCCCTCGGCCTTCTGTTGCACCCCACCGAACAGCGGGGACAGCTCCTCGCCCTTGACCGCTTGCTGGCCCTGCTGCATGGTCGTGGGCACCAGTTTGTCGAACAGCCCGCGGGTCTCGATGTCGAACGGCTCCGGCTCAACGTCGGATTCCTGCGCGGCCTGCTCCTCCATCTGCGCGGCCGTCAGCCCGCCAGTAGCCTCTACCTCAGCTCGAGTCGCAGCGATGTCGGGGGCCTGGTCCTCGGTCCAGCTGCCCTTGTAAAAGACGCCATAGGTGTCCTCGTCGGTGCCCTGGCCGACGGTGCGATTCTCCCCGAAGTTGTACTTCTTCGGGTTCGGCTTGGGGTTGGGGCCCTTGAATAGCTGGCGGGCAACTTCTATTGGGTTCGGCTCTGTGTTGCCGGCACCCGGGACCTGGCCGGCAAAGTATTCGTAAATCTCAGGGTGTTGGTCACGGAGAATCTCTCCCAGCTCATCAAGAGTCGATGCCCCGGAGTCGCGCGGGGCCCTGAACGTTGGGGAGATGTCCTTGTTCTCGCCGGGGACCCTGAGCCCCATCTTGCCGTTCACAAGCTCTTTGTCAGTGACCTTGACCTTTTCTTTTCTGATGCGGGCAACGGTCGCCCACCGCGCCTCGTCCATTTCGTACTGACGCTGAATATCCTCTTCGTTACCGCCGAACGATTCAAGTTGAGCGTTCCGGTCGATATTTGACTCGTTGAAAACGGCGTTGAACCCACCCTCCTCAGAGAAGATGTCCAGTCCGCTTTTCGACTTCATCGCGCTCAACTGGCGCATGTACTCGGCGCCCTGCTTGCTGTTGGGAGCGAAGAGGTTCGGCCGGCCGGCCTCGTCGAACGCCTGGACGACATCAATGTTGCCATCCTGATCCCGAACAGTCGCGGTGCCGTCGGGGTCGATCTTCTCGACGAACACGGCTCGCTCGCCGCCAATGTTGCTCTGGAGCCCCTCGCTGTCGTTCAGGACCGCCCAGCCCATTCCGTCCTTACCGATGGGAGCGAACCAGGAATTCGTTTCCTCGGGCTTTGACTGGCGCTCCTGGTAGGTCGCCATCCCCTCGTCGGTTTCGACCAGGACGGGGGCCTTGATCGGCTCCGTCTCTTCCTTGCCGAACATCTCCTCGGTGGCCGTTTGCATTTCGCCGGGGCGGGGATCGACCCTTTCGGGCTCCACCAGGTCCTCGGGCTGTACCTCGTCCAGCCTTGGTGGAAGTTTGGGAATGTTGATCTTGGCAAGGTCTACCGGGGGCTGTCCAGCCTTCCGGTCGAATTGGTTCCCGAGTGCCCTGCCATCAGCTGACCACCACTGACCCTCGGCCCAGACTGCGCCTTCTGGTGGAGCGGGGAGCTGATCCTCGATGGGCGCCATTGGGATGACCGGCGGGACACGCGGGCCCTGGTCGCCCTCTGGGACGAGATCGGGCTCGTTCTGCGGAAGGTCAGCGGTGCGGAAGGTCTGACCGGGCGGGGGCTCCTCGGTCTGCGGGGCCTGGTTCGCAGCGGCCTCTCGTGCCGCCTGTGCCTCATCGAGCTGCGCTTGGTTGTACTGCGGCCCGCCGGCAAACCCCATCCCGCCGCCGATGAGACCGCCCTGAATCGCCGCCTCGGTCGCCTCGTCCCACAGGCTCTTACGGCCCTCGGATGTCATCCACGACACGGCCTCGAGGTTGCCTTGCTCGGCGTTCATGATGTCGAGCGCCGTTTGTTCCACAATCGTCTGCATGAACTCGGTACCGGCCTCTGCGATACCCTGAATAGGAATCTCTGCAATCCGCTTAACGAGCGCCTGGCGGAAGGTCTGCGAAACGCCGGGGGTCCTCTTCATCCACGAGGACAGGGGAGCCGCCTCAAGCACGCCGGCTAAGGTGCCATAGAGCGCCGCAGTCTGCATGGCCTTCTCGCCCTTGATCCCGTTCCTAGCCATGTCGTCGATGATGCTCCCGGTTTCAAGCCCGATTCCAGCGAGCTTTATCCCAATCTGAGACGTTAGGGCCGAACCAGCCGCCGCAAATCCAGTAACCCCAGCGGTCGCAAGAGTCGGCATCAGCATCGCGGCCATGACCGGAGCCTGTTGCCCGAGCGCCTGAGCCACGTACATCGTGAAATCG
>DASRZD010000241.1:0-3055 GCA_035686805.1 Armatimonadota bacterium | reverse complement strand
CGGTGGAAGGAGGCGCACCCGTGAAGCCGCTCATCATCGCGCTTCTGTTTGTCACCCCCGCGCTCTCGGCTCAGGTGCTTACCGTCGACGATGTCCGGCACCTCATTCATGACAACGAAACGTACAAGGGCTCTACGATCTCGGCCTTGATGCGCTGGCAGGTCCGAACCACAGATGTCGAGATCAAATCTGCCGAGCTCGTGAACACCGAAAAACTCATCGAGCAGCAGCGGGAAACAGTGTGGTGGCAACGGGCGTTTGTGGCTGTGGCGGCGCTCGGCCTGTTCGTCTCGGGCGCAACAGGGCTTGTGGTGTGGGCTCTTGGGAGGCGTAGTCGATGAACATGGACCGGGCGAGCTCGCTGTTCTCCGACGTGGAGCTGCGTCCTACTCTTGTGTGGAACTCCGTCGTCAATCACCACCGAATTGCCGAATGGGGCATGAGTGGGAAGAGCATCTGCGCGACGACGATTCCCCACGCGGACAGGTCTGTTCCGAACCCCGCAGTTGTCATTGGCTCGGGGCCGTCCCTGGACGAGGCGGCGCCGCTGCTGGAAAGATTCCCCGGCACGGTATTCGCCTGCCCGTCGCAGGCGAAAATACTGGATCGATGGGGCCGTCTCCCAGATTACGTGGTAGCCGTAGATACTCATCCGATTGTCTCCGAACAGTTGAAAGGACCATTGTGGTCCGATACGTGTCTTATCACGCACCAAGCGATTGACCCCAGCGTTCTTGAGATGTGGAAGTGGCGACTTCGATTCGTGCGCATGAAAATAGGCGACGACGACCGAGATCAGGAAACCATGTATCCTTGGCTCAAGATGCCGTTTTCCGGGCATGGGTCAACGCCGAACAGCGCCGTGCAACTGGCACACTGGCTTGGATACTCTCCGATCTTCCTTGTTGGGATGGACCTTGGTTTTCCCGACGGCAAAGAGCGAGCACAGCAGTGGGAGCAGTGCGGGAGCAGACGGTATCGACCCGTGGCGATCGAGCGCACGAACAACCGGAGGGCAATAGAGACCGGCCAGGGACTCATCGAAGAGTGCAGGATCATGACGACTGCGGAAATGCTGTACTACAAGCTGTCGCTTCTGGCCATCTGGGGCAGCGTCCATGCCCGGCTGATTTCGTGCTCCCGGGGAACACTGACGGAATTACCGTGGCACGAGTTCGCCGAAGTGTGTGAGCGAGATTTTGACTTTTCAGCATATCCGATGAGCAATGACGAGATAGATGAGGCAGTGAGGAACCGACTTGAGCCGGTTGGATGGCGGATCGCAGGAGGCATGATCGAGAAGGCGGAGCTCTTCGCGCAGCGGGAGGAGGGGCTGGAGCAGGAACTTGAGGCAGTGAGGAGAGTCTTGGCCGGCTGGACTCGGGAAGGAGAAGGCTGGCGGCGGGAATGAGCGGCAGGCCCGGCAAGGCGGGGCTGGGCAGGGCCAGGATAGGCACGGCAGGCGTGGCTCGGCTTGGAAGGGCAAGGCCGGGCACGGCAGGCTATTTCAGAAGGGAGACGATAATGACGGCGGCGACGGCGCCCACGGCCGCGCCGCCTGCGCCCCATTCGAGGTTACGAAGGCGATAGTCCGACTGTACTTTGGCTGTTGCCTTGCGGTAATTGTCGAACGATATCGACAGCGCGTTGTATGAGTCCCGAGAGCTCGCGAGCGACTGCGAGGCCGTCTGAAGCTCCGCCTGCAAGCTCGATAGTTGTGCTCCCAATTGCCGCTCCTGCGCTTTCGACTGCCCCAAGGCTGTGTTCAAGCTGTCCGACTGTTGCCGTAAGGCTTGCAACGCGGCTATTTGCGCTTGCCAGAGCTGTATCAGCGTCATCGAGTCTTGCTTTGAGAGCGAGAGAATTTGCTGCAATTGCTGCGTTGGCGTTCCGCTGAGCTGCAATATCGGTTTGGAGCTGGGCGTTTGTTGCCCGTACAGGAAGGAGCAGGAAAACATAGACAGCAGCAGCGCCGAGAAGAAGAACACCGAGATGTGAGGGAACCCACGCGAGAATCGTCTTGACATTCATGCTACCTCCCAAGGAAGGGGGTCTGCAGCCCCCCGGTTAACCCTTTCGGGGCGGTAGAAATACCTTAGTACTTCTTTCCGCGATGTTTCCGCTTCCGAGCCATTGTGGTCCTCCTCGCTCTAGATTTGCTTCCAGTGAATCGGCCCCTGGGGAGAAGTCACCGCGCAAGGTGCCGATGTCCGACCGATACCGCTACTTCGCGAAGCGGCCTTTCTTGCCACGCTTTCGAGCCATGGTATCCCTCCTCGTTCTTAATCTCCCCGTGCCGAGAGAAGTCATCAAGACACGGAGGCTTTATGCTTTCTTGCCTTTCTTCTTGCCGAGTTTCTTATTTGCCTTCGACACAATCTTGCCATACTCTGCCTTGGAGAGTTTGCCCTTGTTGAGCATCTGCTTCGCGCGTCCCTTCGCGAGGGCGGCATGCTTGGCGTCCGGCATCGGATATTTACCCTTTCCGGCCTTCGCTCCCTTGGCGCCCGGAAGCCCGAAGGAGCTTTTCGGAAGCGCTTTCCGTTTTGCCGCGGTGAGCGTCCCGACTCGGCTCTTTGCGGCATTAGAGGTCTTCCGCTTTGCCGCGGGAGTCTCTCTCCTTCCTGCCGCCCTCGTGACCTTCGTCTTGGCCGCATTGGTGACTTTCTTCCGCCCTCCCGCAGCCTTGCGCTTCTTGTCCCAATAGGCCTTCAGCGCTGCAGGCATCTTCCCTTTCTTCGCTTTTGCCATGTCCTTCCCCTATGCCGCCCGCGCTACGAGCAGCCCGAACACGTCGATTCCCGCGGCCGTTCCAAGTGCCGCGCTTGCTGTTACCTGAGTTCTCAACGTCCCTCCGTTCAGCACCACCAGGCATTCTCCTACTTGAGGAGGAGGCCACTGAATGGGACTTGAACTTGAAGAATGCGTCCCGAAGTCGATGTCGAACCACGTCGCCTTTCCCGCCAGCCCGAGTGAGATGCCGTTGAACCGGAAATAGTTCACGAGCATGTTGTACTCGGCATATTTGACCGTGGTGGTCGCATCCATGGACAGC
>DASRZD010000240.1:0-9593 GCA_035686805.1 Armatimonadota bacterium | reverse complement strand
CTGATCGACTTCGGCCGACTCTACAGGCGGCTCGCATCCGAGCTTTCGTCCGCCCAGGCTCTCGGCATCGACGAGAAGCGGATCGAGTATCTGAACCAACTCGCCAGTCGGGCCTACGGGCACATCTACGTCGCTGAGTCGAAGGGCTGGCCGTCGGTGCGCAGGTTCTTCCACAGAGACTTTCCGCGGAGCTTCCGGAAAAACCTGCTCTTCATGCTCGCGGCCTTCGTCATCATGTACGGTGCGGCGGTCTTTGCCTACGCGGTCGTCAATCGGGACCCGGGGAAGGTGGACGTGGTGCTCGGCCCCGGGGCGTCGGCGATGATCGACCAGATCGCGGAGAGGCATACCGTGCGCCACAACTGGATGCCACAGGATGAGCGGCCGATGATGTCGAGCTTCATCATGGTGAACAACCTCAAAGTCGCGGCGTTGGCTTTCTCTGTCGGGGTGCTCGGAGGGATACTGACCTGCGCGATCCTCTGCTACAACGGCTTGATGCTCGGGGTGATCGCGGGTGCGGTCCAGCTTCGTGGTCCGCAGGTCGCGCTCGGCTTCTGGGCATTCGTCGCGCCACACGGGGTGATCGAGCTGACGGCAATCTTGATCGCGGGGGGAGCGGGATTGATGCTCGGCTGGGCGCTCGTGAATCCGGGGCTGTACACGCGGAAGACGGCGCTCAAGCTCGCGGGCCGGGAGGCGTTCACCCTTGTCCTCGGCGTGGCGGCGATGCTCGTAGTTGCGGGGATCATCGAGGGGTTCTTCTCGCCCTCCATGCTCCCGGAAGAGTTGAAGCTCACGACGGCGGCTCTGCTAGGGGTCTCGCTCTATGCCTACCTCCTCCTGGCGGGCAGAGAATGACGGTGTAGCAGCAACTACGGACTCCTGCACTCCAATACTCTCCTACACCCTTCCCTCATGCTTCAACTGCAGGTACTTGTTAACCGTCGCCACGGAGAGATCGCTCGGGGCCGCGTCGATCGTGAGGACCCCTCGGCTCGACAGCTGCGAGAGCGCCTTCTTTCTCGACCGAACCATGCTGAGTGCGACCGTCTGCGTGTAGAGATCGGTCGGCTTCGAAGGCCGGGAGTCGATGATCGCGGGGAGTTCGTAGTCCGCCAGGGCGACGCAAACCACCAGATGCTTCGATGCGAGGATGCTGATGCTCGATATCAGCCGGCTCGATGCTTCCTCGTCGATCAGGTCGGTGAAGAGGAAGCAGAGCGAGCGTTTCCGCTGCCGGTGAGCCGCGTACATGAAGTTCTCGTAGTATGCCGACTCCTCGACCCTCGGCTGAACGGCATAGAGCGCATCGAGGAGACGCGCCGCCTGGGGCGCTCCTTTTCCCGGAGGGATGTACGCCACCGGCTCCCGGGCGAAACAGAGCAACCCGACGCGATCATCCGACTGAGCCGCCACGTGCGCTAGGAGTACCGAGGCGTTGATCGCGCAGTCGGCCTTCGTCATACCCAGCGTGCCGTCCTCCTCCAGCGTGCGGCTCGCCATATTCCTCCCGATGTCGAGCAGGATCATGATCGTCTGGCTCCGCTCGATGTCGTACTCACGGGTGATCGGAATTCCCCGCCGTGCGGTTGCCTTCCAGTCAATGTCGTGGATCGAATCATCCGGAACGTAGTCTCGGAGCCTCGCAAACTCCCGGCCATGACCATACATCCGCGAGCGTCTGAGTCCCATGTGGGCGACTCGGTTCTCGCGCGAGAGAAGGGTCTGCTTCCTGGTCTGAAGGATATCGGGGTAGACCTTCACCACGGTCTGCGATGCGATCCGCTCCTGACGCTCGAGTAGTCCGAGCTTTGTCGTGTAACGGACATTCAGATCGCCAAAGACGTAATCGCCGCGTTCGTGGGGGAGCACCTTGTAGTTCGTTCGGAGCATCTCGTCAGGTGAAACGACGAACTCGAGGACCAGCGGCGAGGATTCGAACTCTACCGGCGGCTCATCCCTCACGCGGACGTTGAACGGCCGCTCACCCCGGTGAGTCGCGCAGACCCAGACGGTGTTTCGCTCTCCGATCGCCAGCGTGGTCAGCGGCTCCCGGGCTACCGTACACATCTGCGAGTCGGGAAACTGGAGGCAATCCGCGACTGCGAGCACCAAGATCGCCAGGTTCTGGGCGATTCCGAGCCACATGAAGAGCGCGCCTCCCCACGGGACAGCGAAGAACCAGAGCGATGATGCAGCGAACGCCACCGCCAGTCTAGGGGTCGGGTAAGTCTCGGGAAGCCTCGGTTTTCTCATCTTGGTACAGGGACAGATGCTAATACGGACGCGATGATCTCGTCGACACTCGATCCTTCGATGAGGCTCTCGGGCGTCAATATCAGCCGGTGACGAAGGACCGGCGGTGCGAGCGACTTGATGTCGTCCGGGGTGACGTAGTCCCGCCCTCGGAGAGCGGCGATCGACTTGCTGCATTTGAGGAGTGCCACCGACGCGCGGGGGCTTGCTCCCAGGATCACCTGGTAGGCGGTCCGGGTCGCCCTCGTCACCGAGACGGCATAGCGCATGACCTCTTGATCGATCTTGACCGCCTCGATTTCCTTCCAGGCGTCGGTCACCGCCTGCGTGTCCGGAAGGGCGGAGATGCCGGATGCCTTCAGGTCGTGCGGATCGAAGCCGGAGTGAGCCCGCTGAAGCACTTCCAACTCCTCGGCCTCGCCCGGGTAGCCGACCATCACCTTCATCAGGAAGCGGTCGAGCTGCGCCTCGGGGAGCGGGTACGTCCCCTCATACTCAATCGGGTTCTGGGTCCCGGCGACGAAAAAGATTCCCTCCAGCGCGTGGTCGATGCCGTCGATGGTGACGTTCCGCTCCTCCATCGCCTGGAGGAGCGCCGACTGGGTCTTGGGCGGAGTGCGGTTGATCTCGTCCGCCAGGAGGAAGTTGGTGAAGACCGGCCCCTTCTTCAGGTGGAAGTCGGCGGTCCGCGAGTCGAAGACGAACGTGCCGGTGACGTCGGAAGGCATTAGGTCCGGGGTGAATTGCACGCGCTTGAAGTCGCAGTCGAGTACCGTCGCGACTGTACGCACGATCAGGGTCTTGGCGATCCCTGGAGGCCCCTCGAGCAGGACGTGTCCCCTCGACAGGAACGATACCATGATCTGCTCCAGTACATCTTCCTGGCCGGCGATCACCTTGCCGGCCTCACCGCTGATGAATCTACCGAGTTCGCTTACTGTCATGTTGTCCAATGATTTCCTTTCTCATCTGATACCATCGATCGGCAAGCGCGAGAAGCTCGCCCTCATTTGCGCCTCCGGAGGTGTCGGCAAGCAGGCGCCGGAGCCGCTCCGCCTGGTCGGAATGCGTCCGCCCGGCCGCCTCGACGATCGACGATGCGTCCGCGTCGGACGGGAGCCCGAGCGCACAGGCGATATCCTCGCGGAACTTCCGCTCCAACTCGCGCCGGGCGGCGTCTGTGGCGTGCGCCCTCCGAAGCAGCGAGGCCATCGAACTGAGATACTCGCTTCTCTGCCGAACCCCCTCGCGCAGAGGCACCGGAGCGCCGAACCTTCGCGACACGGCGAACAGAAGTAGCAGGAACGCCAGCCCCACCTGTGCGATCCCGAGCCTGGTCGGTGTGTCGAAAAGCGACCATATCCCTGGCGCGCGTCCGTATCCATGGTGATACTCGCTGAATGTCACCATCCCGCCAGTCGGATGTCGATAGCGGAGAGCGTTAAGCACGAGTACGATATTGTCGTCGCGCGCGATGCCCTCATTGGATAGCGACCAGGAACTTGCCAGCGCCAGGACTCCGCCCCTTCCCCATCGGGAGTAGGCCGCGGTCGTGCGGTCTTTCCCCGCGACGAGCGCCATGAGCGGCCGGCTATCGGTTTTCTTTCGCGGTCCCGACGGGACAGTCGCCGTTGCGCCTCACCCGAACGGGGATTGGCAGCTCTCGCCATGCTCGAAGCTCCATTCCTGATCGAAAAGCTCCGCGTCGTTAGGAGTGACGAACGCTCGGACTCCAGGCGAGAGGAACGATGGATAGATGGGCGCGGACCGGGCGGTCGGCATCTTCTCCCCACCTGCGAGGGTCTCAATATCGTCAGACGAGACGACGAGCAGGTTGCCCGCCTCGACCCATTGCCGGAGTGTCGTCCATTCGGCGGTGGAGAGTGGAACCTCAGGAGAGATCAGGAAGAGCACTCCGCCGGCCGGTGCGGAGTTGAACGGTTCCAACCGCCGGGAGACGCGATATCCGAGCTTGTCTAGAGTCTCGTAAAGCGCCCTGAGTCCACCCGGACGCGCGGAATAAGTGGTTCGGCGGGGGATCAGGTCGATGCCCGTCCCTCCGTCACGCTTTCCCGCGGCGAAGATGGTGATCACCACCAGGAAGAGGAAAAGCGCCAGAAGCACCCAGACATCCTGAGATAACCTTGCTTTCAAACCGTCTCCTCCAGTTCCTGGTAGCTGCGAATGAATGTGGAGTATTCGTCGTCAGTGACGGTCCGCTGCCCGTAGATCAGATCATCGAACCGCATCGTCATGTCACCGAAGAGAGCCGCCGCATCAGGTGGAGCGAGCCGTCGAGCCGCGTGTGTATACTCCCAATTGGTGGTGCCTTCCTCGTAGGTGACGAACCGGCGGCCATCGAGATGTAGAATACCCGCGAGGTAGATCGCTCGGATCGCCTCGCGGAACCGTCCGGCCCGAGCATCTTCCTCCGCCCGAAGGAGAAGCGCCTTGGAGGTCGGCCGCTCCACCCTGGACTGACGGATCGTGGGCGGCACTACCTTCCGGCGCTTCGGCGAGCGCGAATTGATCACATGTAGGACCAGGAACACCAGGAGCGCCGCCGCTCCGATCACGAGCCCAACGAGCAGGACCCAACTGATCACCTCCCCGGTACCCGGGCCGATAATTCTTTCGAGGGAACGCAAGACCCACGCGAGCACGCGCTGTGCAACGCCCTCCATCAGCGATTTCTGATACTCCTTGCCCGCCAGGGTCTTCGCCAGGGTATTCCGGGCCTTCTCCGCCGACACGGTCGCGCCCGACTGCCGGCTCTTAGACGCGTCCTCGAGTGTACGGAGCCGGGCTGCTAAGTCCTGCAGCTTGTCGGCTCGCTTCTTCCCCTTGAGTCGCTGAGCGGATGAAATATCGGCTCTCGCCCAGGATAGGTCCGCCAGGATCTTGGAGCCGTCGGAGTTCTCCACGACCACCGAAGAGGGGATAGTGCGCGTGAGGTCGTCGAGCACTCGGCTGGACGAGCCGGCATGCGCCCGCTCCTTCGAGAGCGCGGACTCCACCCCTGTCGCCGCCGACGCGACATAGCGGTCGTACTCCGACGCCGTCACTGCCAGGGCAGGTCCCTGCAGACACCAAACCAGGAGTATCAGGCTCAGGAAGCGCCGACGGATCATGTCGCCGGCGTCTCCTCTGCCGCCGCCTGGCCGGCTGTCTCCGCCAGGTTCTGCGCGAGCATCTGGATGTCGAATCCTTCCCTCCTGACGCGGATGTCATAGTAGAGCAGGACGAATGCGATGACTGAGAACGGTAAAGTCAGCGCTTGGGAAAGTGCAGACGATAGACCATAGAGCATGCCGTTCAGGCCTCCGGACATGACAGCTTCATCCCCGCCGACCAGGATGCCTACCAATGAAGTCAGGCCCATTTTGACGACAAATGCGAGAATCCAGGCGAGTATGGCGAGCAGGACGATGCGGTTATACTCCCCCGAGGCCAAAGCCTTGCTCCTCTTGCGAGCGTTGCCCCAGGCAAGCCCTTCGATGATGAATACTTCGGAAACGAAGGCGTACCATACTGCAAAGTAAATGCCGGGTATGATGAGGAGCATGAATCCAAACCAGATAAGCAAGCTCGTCACGAGCATCGTGCCAACGAAGGGCCAAGCTCGCCGGAGAACGTTCTTATAGGCGCCGAGTATGGTTACTCTCGAGCCCAGGTAGATCTGCGATACAGCCCAGGTAGCAGCGGCAAGCGTTATGAATGTTATCGGAAACATCGCGAACGCGGAGAGAAAGTAGGTGTACTCGCCGCCGATGGCGTATGCCGCCAGGCTGACTGGAAGCTGGATCAGAGCCGCAATCCCCATGAACAGGAGACAGTTGCCCTTGTATATGTCGAACATCTCGTCGAGCAGTCCGACGAGAGAGAGCGGTTTCAGAATCCGGCCTGCCATCTGTCTCCTCCTCGGACAATCAACCTACTGCTGCTACGGCTGAACCGGCTGCCCGGGGGCCAATCCCATATCGTGGGCGAGCATCTGAATGTCGAATCCCTCTTTCCGGATTCGGATGTCATAGTAGAGTAGCACGATGGCGATCGTCGTTATCGGAAGCACCAGCGTAGCTGCCACTCCCGACATGACAGCCTGGACAATGGTCAGCGGCCCTATGTTCCCTGGTTCGCCTTGCTTGAACATCGTGAGTATCTGGAACGGAGTGGTCAGTATCATCTGCAGGATACCGCCAAGCACCGCGCTGATTATCAGCACGACCAGTACGCGCACCCAATCGCTCTTCGCCAGGGCCCAACTCCGCTTAATGGCATCCATGTAGCGATGGTCCTCGATCACCAGGACCACCGGAACGAACGCCAGCAGGATAGTTAGTGCAATGCCGGGGATGCAGCACAATACGAAGCCGAGCCCGTACATTACGACAGTGAGCAGGGCGGTGAGCATAAACGGCACCAGTCTCGGCAGTATGGCCTTGTAGGAGCCGAGGATGGTGGGGCGGTTGCCCAGATAAGTACTCGAGACAGCCCACGCCATCGCCGCGGAGGCTGCGTAGCTTAACGGGATCGAGAGCAGGCCTATCAATATGAGCCCTACAATCAAAGGGGGGCTCGGCATCTGACCAGGCTTCATTACGCCGCCCTGCATCGACGTCATCAGGAGTATAATGAGAAGATTAGTCGGCAGATAGATCAGTGCGCCGATGCCCATGAAGAGCACCAAGTTCCTCTTGTACAGATCGAAAAGCTCGTCGAACAGTCCGCCGTAGTCGAGCGGACGCAGGATACGCTGTGCCATCTGTTCCTCCCATCCTCCCTCAACGAGACTACGTGTGGCGAGTCTGCGGAGATTGCTGCGGGTCGCCTCGATCGGTCCACCGTCCGCCGATCACAGGACTTCGCGATCGGCACACTAAGAACCTTCGCGATATGAGGTAAACTTCCTTCTTGCGATTGGAAAGACAGCCCATCACGAACGGCTGCGACACGCCACTGATCAGCGCCAAAGCATGGAGCACTAGCCCTCCTGCATATGCCTCCCATTCCTCGGTAGTGCCCACCGTCTAATCAGGAACGCTGAGAGTGCGTTGCGGATAGCGACGGAGTATGCCCCCGCTATCAACCAACCATTTGAATCCCCAGGCGGTTCAGTAGGTTATCTAAACAGCGCCGGTAATTTGGGTTATAGTCCTCAGATAGCTCTAAAGAACCAACAAAGGCGAATTCTGAGCGAGAAATCGACCAGAATTCGCCTTCTGGAGTAAGTGCGTAAGCCGGGTTTTGTCGTGGATGGTCATCTGTCTTGGATGCGGGTTGCCTCGCATCTCTTTGCGGCTCTTACCCGAAGGGTCGGCGGGCAGCCTCGGTCCCTTCCTATTCAGCCTTGCTCCCGATGGGGTTTGCCAAGCTCCTGCATCACTGCAGGACTGGTGGTCTCTTACACCACCGTTTCAGCTTTACCCCGCTTTCGCGAGGTGTTTTCTTTTCTGTGGCACTTTCCGTGGGATCGCTCCCCCTCGCCGTTAGCGAGCATCGTGCCCTGTGGAGCCCGGACTTTCCTCCCGTATGGGCGACCATCTGACTTACTCCACTAACATTATACCACATAGGAAGGACGTTCGAGCCGCGCCGCGGAACAAATACTTCAGCAGTATTCTGGAGGTTCACATGTTGTTCAATAGGCTTAAGTGGCTGGTCATCCTCTGTCTCTTGATGTCACCGGCCCTCGGGCAAGTCCCCGACTTCACGTTCATCCACACATCTGACGTTCATGCCCCGTCCTACAGGAGTGAGAAGGTCATCGCCCAGATTCCCACCCTCGGCGAGATAGACCTCACGCCCTACAATGTGAAGGCCCTCGCGCCTTCATTCGTAGTGGATAGCGGCGATGCCTGCGAGTTCGGCGGCGGCAACGGTGCGTGGGATGCCTATGTGTCATACTGGAAGGATGTCACCATCCCGGTCTACCCCGTGCTGGGCAATCATGACGGCCCGTGGTTCGCGGTGCGTCCACTCCTCAAGAAGACATACGGCGGCTACTACTGGTCCTTCGACAAGTTCGGCTGCCATTTCATCGGGCTGGACACCTCTTCGCCGCAGGATCCCAGAGCGAGTGTCACTCGCGAGGAGCTTCTGTGGCTCGCCGATGATCTGAAGAAGGTCAACCCGAAGACCCCGGTCTTCCTCATAGTCCATCATCCGATCACGGATACGTATTACGGAAGCCCTTATGCAGTCGCTCAGTTCATGGATATGCTTCGTCCATACAATCTGGTCGCTGTCCTCGCGGGGCACGGGCACAATGCCACTTGCCGAAAACTTCTGGGGGTTGACTGCACGGATGGAGGCGCAACTTGCGGCCCATTACCCAAATGCGTGCCGGGATTTAGCATCGTTTCTGTCCTGAACAACACTCTTCGGATAGCCTTCAAGCCTGAAGATCAGCCAACTGCAACCAAAGCTATCCTCGAAAAGCCAATGCCAACCGGCTCGACTTACCCCAATATCAAGATCCTCAGCCCGAAAGAGGGAGGAACCTGCAAATCCGGCCACATGGCTCTCCAGGTGCGCGTCTCTAATGCCCAAAAGCCCATCACGAAGGCGACCTGGTCGGCGGACGATCGCTCGTTCAAGCCGGACACACTGCCCATGAGCCTCAACAAGGATGTCTGGGAGGCAGGTGTTCCTTACACCGATTGGACTCCGGGCAGACACTACATCCGCGTGACCTTCACAGACGAGTCTGGCGCGGAGTACCAGAAAAGCGTAGGGTTCTACACCGATCCTGAGAACCGACTTGTGTGGCGGACTCTCCTTGCCGGCTCGGTGAAAGGTACGCCCACCGTGACCGCGGATGCGGTCTACGTTGGTGCGACCGGCGGCAAGGTTTACTGCCTCGATAAGAAGACCGGCAAGGAGAAATGGTCCTATCAGACCGGCGGCGATGTGGCAAGCAAGGTGCTGGCTGTGGATGACGCGGTCTACGTCGGAGCGAGCGACGGTAAGCTCTACGCCCTCACCACCAAGGGCAAGCTGAAATGGACCTTCGAGGCGAAAGAGGGGATCTACTCCTCGCCGGTCTATTCGGACGGCCTGGTTCTCTTCGGGTGCAATGACTCGAACTTCTATGCCGTGGATGCCGTCACGGGCCAGCAGAAATGGGTCTGTGAAGAGCCGGGATATACTATTGAGATCAAGCCGTTCGTCGCGGATGGCGCGGTATACTTCGGGGCGTGGGACCAGTATCTCTACGCAGTTGACGTGAAGACCGGCCGGCTCAAGTGGAAGTGCCTAGGCCACGGCTCGGAAGTACGTCCGCGCGCGAAGGCCTATTATAGTCCGGCGGATTGCGGCCCGGTCGCATCGAG